>NZ_JAYWVC010000101.1:0-29153 GCF_036281785.1 Streptomyces chiangmaiensis
GCACTATCGGGCCGCCTGACGGTGGGCCGCGCTCAGCCCAGCGACTCCTCCAGCAGCACGGCCCACTGGGCCACCACCCGGTCCCGGCGGGCCCCGTCGTCGGTGAGCAGATTGGCGAGGCCCAGACCGCGGGCCATGTCGAGCAGCCCCTGGACGGTTTCGCGGACGCCGGGGCGTGATTCGTCGGCGCCGAGCAGGTCCACGGCGATGCGGTGGGTCTCGCGGCCGACGCGGGCCTCCAGCTCCGTCACGCGCGGCCGCAGCTGATCCTCGTCGGAGGCGGCGACCCACAGATGCAGGGCGGCGCGGAACAGGGGCCCGGTGTACAGGTCGACCAGGGCGGCGACCACCGCGCGGCGGTCGGCCGGGCCCTCCGGGAACAGGGCGCGTATCGCCGTGGAGCGCTCTTCGGCAACGTACTCGACGGCGGCCGTGAACAGGTCCTCACGGGTGGGGAAGTGGTGCTGCGCCGCTCCCCGGGAGACGCCGGCGCGTTCGGCGACGACGGCGACCGTGGAGCCTGCCCAGCCGTGTTCGGCGAGACAGGCCACGGCGGCCTCCAGGAGCCGCTGCCGGGTGGCTCGGCTGCGGTCCTGCTTGGGAACGCGTTCGACCGCGCTCACACCACCCATGCGGGGTCCCGTCGCTCGAGGAAGGCAGTCATCCCCTCGCGGGCCTGCGGGGAGGCGAACAGCCGGGCCGAGAGCGCGGTCAGGTCGGCCGCGTCCCGGTCGAAGGTCTCCAGCACACTAGCCGTGAGCAGTTGTTTTGTCTCGGCCAGGCCCTGGGGCGAGGCCCTGCGCAGCCCGTCGAGCACGGGTGCGAGCACCGTGTCGACGTCGTCGCCCGCCACGGTGAGCAGCCCGGTGCGCACGGCCTCGGCGGCGTCGAAGCGTTCGCCGGTGAGGTAGTAGCGGGCGAGGGCGCGGGGGTCCGCGCGCGGCAGCAGGGGCAGGGAGATGACGGCCGGGGCGACGCCGATGCGCACCTCGGTGAAGGCGAAGGTGGCCTCGGCCGAGGCGGCCGCGATGTCACAGGCGCCCAGCAGGCCGAGGCCGCCTGCCCGTACGTGACCGCTCACCCGGGCGACCACGGGTCTGCACAGCTCGACGATCTGCCGCAACAGTCCGACCAGGGCCTCCGGGTGCGGTGGATCGCGCAGGTCGGCGCCCGCGCAGAAGGTGTTCCCGGTGTGGGTGAGGACGACGGCCCGTACGTCGTGGTCCTTGCCGCAGCGGGTGAGCGCCTCCGCCAGGGCGCCGACGAGCGCACCCGACAGGGCGTTGCGGTTGCCGGGCGAGTCGAGGGTGAGGGTGGTGATGCCGCGGTCGTCCGCGATGCGTACGAGTTCGCTCACGAGCGCTCCCTGAGCTGCCGGCGGAGGATCTTCCCGGAGGCGGCCCGCGGCACCCCGTCGACGAAGGTGACGCGCCGGACGCGCTTGTAGGGGGCGACGCGTTCGGCGACGTACATCATGACCTCGCCCTCGGAAAGCTCGTCCGCGCCCGGCTGACGTACCACGAAGGCGTGCGGGACCTCGTTGTTGTCGTCGTCGTAGACGCCGATGACGGCGGCATCCGCGATCTTCGGGTGGGTCAGCAGAAGGGCCTCCAGTTCGGCGGGAGCCACCTGGAATCCCTTGTACTTGATGAGCTCCTTGACACGGTCGACGACGAAGAGCCAGCCGTCGGCGTCGACATGGCCGATGTCCCCGGTGTGCAGCCAGCCGTCCCGGTCGATCATCGCGTCGGTGGCCTCGCGTTGTCCCAGGTAGCCCTTCATCACCTGGGGGCCGCGGATGGCTATCTCCCCGGCTTCGCCGACGCCCAGGTCCTTGTCGGGATCGTCGAGGGAGAGTATGCGCATCTCGGTGCCGGGTACCAGCTTGCCGACCGTGCCGCCAGGCGCGTCGTGGGCGTCCAGGGGCACGACATGGGTGCACGGGGACAGCTCCGTCATGCCGTAGCCCTGGCCGATGGGCGGCAGGCCGAGGCGCTCGGCACAGGCCACCGCCAGCTGGGCGTCCAGGGGCGCGGCGGCGCTGATGATGTACTTCAGGGACGACAGGTCGTACCGCGCGACGGTCGGGTGCTTGGCGAGGGCCAGAACGATCGGCGGCGCCACGTACAGGCCGGTGATGCGGTGGTTCTGGATGGACGCCAGGAAGGTGTCCAGGTCGAAGCGCGGCAGCACGACCACCGTGGCCCCCTGCCGCAGGGGTGCGTTCATGAGGGCCGTCATGCCGTAGATGTGGAAGAAGGGCAGCACGGCGAGGATCCGCTCGCCCGGCCCCGTCCCGATGAGCGGGCGTATCTGGGCGAGATTCGTGGCGATCTGGCGGTGCGTGAGCATCACGCCCTTGGGCATGCCCGTGGTTCCGGACGAGTACGGGAGGACCGCGACGTCCTCCACCGGGTCGATGTCGACCTGGGGTTCGGGCGCGGCCGTCGCCAGCATGTCGATCAGGGAGCGGTGACCGGGCGCGCTGTCGCAGACGAAGATCTCCTGTACACCGCCCGCCTTCTCGGCGGCCGTGCGCGCCGTCTCCAGGAGAGGTGACACGGTGACGATCCATCGGGCGGCCGAGTCACGCAGCTGCTTGGCGAGCTCCTCCGCCGTGGCGAGCGGGTGCACGGTGGTGACCGAGGCCCCCGCGCGCGTGGCGGCGTAGAAAGCGGTCGGGAATGCGATGGTGTTGGGACTGTGCAGGGCGAGGACGTCGCCCTTGCGCACACCGGCTTCGGCAAGGGCGGCGGCCAACCGCCGGTGGAACCGGTCGAGTTGTTCGTAGGTGAGCGTGGTGCCGTCCACCCCGTCGATCAGGGCGGGCAGCTCACCGAACTCGGCGGCCCGGCCCAGGACCGCTTCGTGGATGGGGATGTCGACGGCCGGGACGTCCACGTACTGGCTTCGGAACACGGTTCCTCCTCGTACGGCTGCGGTACGCCTGCGGGGCTAGTAGGACTTCGGCAGCCCCAGGGTCTGGTGGGAGACGTAGTTGAGAATCATCTCCCGGCTCACCGGTGCGATACGAGACACGCGCGCGGCCGTGATGAGAGAGGCGAGCCCGAACTCGCGCGTGAGGCCGTTGCCGCCGAGGGTGTGCACGGCCTGGTCGACGGCCTTCACACAGGCCTCACCTGCGGCGTATTTGGCCATGTTGGCGGCCTCGCCCGCGGCGACGTCGTCCCCGGAGTCGTACAGGAAGGCAGCCTTCTGCATCATCAGGCGGGCCAGTTCGAGGTCGATGTGGGCCTGCGCCAGGGGATGGGCGACCGCCTGGTGGGCGCCGATGGGCTGCTTCCACACGGTGCGGTCGCGCGCGTACTCGACGGCCCGGGAGAGCGCGTAGCGGCCCATTCCGATCGCGAAGGCGGCGGTCATCACACGTTCGGGGTTGAGTCCGGCGAACAACTGGAGCAGTCCCGCGTCCTCGTCGCCGACGAGCGCGTCGGCGGGCAGCCGTACGTCGTCGAGGGTCAGCTCGAACTGCTTCTCCGCGCCGGACAGTTCCATGTCGATTCGCCGCCGCCCAAAGCCGGCCGTGTCCCGTGGGACGACGAACAGGCAGGGCTTGAGCTTTCCGGTACGGGCGTCCTGGGTACGGCCGACGATCAGGGTCTCGTCGGCTATGTCGACTCCGGAGATGAACACCTTGCGGCCGGTGAGGACCCAGTCGGCGCCGTCGCGGCGTGCAGTGGTGGTGATGCGGTGCGAGTTGGAGCCGGCGTCGGGCTCGGTGATGCCGAAGGCCATGGTGCGGCTGCCGTCCGCCAGGCCCGGCAGCCACTGTCGTTTCTGTGCCTCCGTGCCGAACCGGGCGATGACCGTGCCGCAGATCGCCGGCGAGACGACGAGCATGAGGAGGGGGCAGCCCGCGGCGCCCAGCTCTTCGAGCACGATGGAGAGTTCGGCTATGCCGCCGCCTCCGCCTCCGTAGGCCTCCGGCAGGTTGACGCCGAGATAGCCCAACTTGGCGGCTTCGGCCCAGAGTTCGGTGGGATGCCGGTTCTCGGCGATGACGGTGGTGAGGTAGTCGCGACCGTAGCGCTTGCCGAGTGCGGCCACGGCCGAGCGGAGGGCTTGCTGTTCGTCGGTCTCGATGACGGGGCTCATGCTGGTCTCCCGAGTGCGAGTTTGTACGTGGTTGCTCACGCGGCTCCCCGCGCCTCTCACGGGGCGCTCTGCACCACTGCCAGCAGTGCGCCGACCTCGACCTGCCGGCCGGGACCCGCGTGGAGAGCGCTCAACGTGCCGGTGACCGGCGCCGTGATCTTGTGTTCCATCTTCATCGCCTCCAGCCAGAGCAGTGGCTGGCCGGCCTGAACGGCGGCTCCGACGGTCAAGCCCTCGGCCACCCGCACGACCGTTCCCGGCATCGGCGCGAGCAGGGACCCTGGGGCGTGGTCGGCGGTGGGTGCACGGAAGCGGGGCAGGGCGGTGAGGGCGGTCGAGCCGACATACACCTGGTCGCCGTACCGGGACACCCGGAACTTCCTCTGCACCCCGTCCACTTCGAGGACGACGAGACCGGAGTCGGCGTGCACCACGCGCACCCCGTCCGCCGCCAGGCCCTCGCGTGTGTGCC
The DNA here is from genome assembly GCF_036281785.1 of Streptomyces chiangmaiensis. NCBI lineage: Bacteria > Bacillati > Actinomycetota > Actinomycetes > Kitasatosporales > Streptomycetaceae > Streptomyces > Streptomyces chiangmaiensis. The sequence continues at coordinate 4,589 of NZ_JAYWVC010000101.1, forward strand.
AGTAGCGGGCCTCGTGCTCCTCGCCGCCCACCAGATACCGCTTGGCCTGCGGCTGCGACGGCAGGTTGCGCCAGCCGCCGAACCGCGAGCGGCCGTGCGCGTCCGCGAGCGCGGCGGCCAGGGCGGCGTACGGGGCGGGCACGGGCTCGGTCAGCCCGGCCAGATGCCGTTCGTAGAAGCCCGTGTCCATCCGGGCCGCGGTGAACTCCTCGTGGCGCAGGGACCGCACGAGCAGATCCCTGTTGGTCGCCGGGCCGTGGACCTCCGCCCGTTCCAGGGCGCTCGCCAGCTGGCGGATCGCCTCCGCGCGCGTGGGGGCGTGGGCGACGGCCTTGGCGAGCATCGGGTCGTAGTGGACCCCGATCTCGTCACCGTCCGCGTACCCGGTGTCCAGGCGCACGTCCGGGACCGCGAGGCGGTGCAGCGTGCCGGTCTGCGGAGCCCACTGACGTGCCGGGTCCTCGGCGTACAGACGGGCTTCGACCGCGTGGCCGTGCGCGCGTGGCGGTTCGCCGTCCAGGGCCGCGCCCTCGGCAACCCGGATCTGCAGGGCCACCAGGTCGATCCCGAACACGGCCTCCGTGACCGGGTGTTCCACCTGGAGCCGGGTGTTCATCTCGAGGAAGTGCGCCCGGTCTCCCGCGACCAGGAACTCCACCGTGCCCACCCCCACGTAGTCGACCGCGCGGGCGGCCCGTACGGCCATCGCGCACACGTGGTCGGCGAGTTCCGGAGTCAGCCCCGGCGCGGGGGCCTCCTCGATCACCTTCTGGTGACGTCGCTGGAGGGAACAGTCCCGGGTGCCGAGCGCCCATACCGTGCCGTGCATGTCGGCGAGGACCTGTACCTCGACATGGCGTCCCCCTTCGACGTACGGCTCCACGAAGACCTCGTCGTCCCCGAATGCGCTCAGCGCCTCGGCGCGCGCCGCCGTCAGCTCGGCGTCCAGGGCGTCGAGGTCCCGTACGACACGCATGCCGCGCCCGCCGCCGCCGGCCGCCGCCTTGACCAGGACGGGCAGGTCGTCGCCGGTGACCGTGGCCAGTGACTCCAGGCCCATCAGCTTCTTCGCCCGGGTCTTCGAGGCCATCGCCTCGATCGCCTCCGGCGGGGGGCCGATCCACACCAGGCCCGCGTCCAGCACCGCACGCGCGAAGCCGGCGTTCTCCGAGAGGAAGCCGTACCCGGGGTGCACGGCGTCGGCGCCCGCCGCGAGGGCGGCCTTCACGATCAGGTCGCCGCGCAGATACGTCTCGGCGGGTACCGCCCCGGGCAGCCGGACCACCGCGTCGGCCACACGGGTATGGAGCGCGCCCGCATCGGCGTCGGAGTGCACGGCGACGGTGCGGATGCCCAGCTCACGGCAGGTACGGACGATGCGGCAGGCGATCTCACCGCGGTTCGCCACCAGAACGGAAGTAATCACGGGCCTCACATCCGGAAGACGCCGAATCCGCCACGCGCACCCTCGTAGGGCGCCGTGTGGATCGCGGACAGGCACAGGCCGAGGACGGTGCGGGTGTCGCGGGGGTCGATGACCCCGTCGTCGTACAGCCGCCCGGACAGGAACATCGGCAGGGACTCGGACTCGATCTGCTGCTCCACCATGGCGCGCAGGGCGGCGTCGGCGTCCTCGTCGTAGGGCCGTCCCTTCGCCGCCGCGGACTGCCGGGCGACGATGGACAGGACGCCGGCGAGCTGCTGCGGGCCCATGACGGCTGACTTGGCGCTCGGCCAGGCGAACAGGAAGCGCGGGTCGTACGCCCTTCCGCACATGCCGTAGTGCCCCGCCCCGTAGGAGGCGCCCATGAGCACGGACAGATGCGGCACCCGGCTGTTGGACACCGCGTTGATCATCATCGCGCCGTGCTTGATGATGCCGCCCTGCTCGTACTCCTTGCCGACCATGTAGCCGGTGGTGTTGTGCAGGAACAGCAGTGGTATGTCCCGCTGGTTGGCGAGCTGGATGAACTGGGCCGCCTTCTGGGACTCCTCGCTGAAGAGCACCCCCTGGGCGTTCGCCAGCACCCCGACCGGATAACCGTGCAGGCTCGCCCAGCCGGTGCACAGGCTCCTGCCGTACAGCGGCTTGAACTCGTCGAAGTCGGAGGCGTCGACGATACGGGCGATGACCTCGCGCGGGTCGAAGGGCACCTTCAGGTCGCCGGGCACGATGCCGAGGAGCTCCTCCGCGTCGTACTCGGGCGGGATCGCCGCGCCCGGATCGGGGTACGCCTTGCGGTGGTTGAGGCGCGCCACCACGCGGCGGGCCTGGCGCAGGGCGTCCTGCTCGTCGACGGCGAAGTAGTCGGCGAGACCCGACACGCGCGCGTGCATCTCGGCGCCACCCAGCGACTCGTCGTCGCTCTCCTCGCCGGTGGCCATCTTCACGAGCGGCGGACCGCCCAGGAAGACCTTGGCGCGCTCCTTGACCATGATCACGTGGTCGGACATGCCCGGTATGTAGGCGCCGCCGGCCGTGGAGTTCCCGAAGACGACCGCGACCGTGGGGATTCCGGCGGCGGACAGCCGCGTGAGGTCGCGGAAGATGGCCCCGCCGGGGATGAAGATCTCCTTTTGCGACGGCAGGTCGGCGCCGCCCGACTCGACAAGGCTGATGCACGGCAGCCGGTTGGCGAGCGCGATGTCGTTGGCGCGCAGGGCCTTCTTCAGGCTCCACGGGTTGCTGGCGCCCCCGCGAACGGTCGGGTCGTTCGCGGTGATCAGGCACTCGACGCCCTCGACGACGCCGATGCCGGTCACGAGCGAGGCGCCCACCGTGTAGTCGCTGCCCCAGGCGGCGAGCGGGGACAGTTCCAGGAACGGCGTGTCCGGGTCGAGGAGCAGTTCGATGCGCTCGCGGGCAAGCAGCTTGCCGCGCCCGCGGTGCCGCTCGACGTACTTCTCGCCGCCGCCCGCCAGCGCCTTGGCGTGCTCGGCGTCGAGTTCGGCGAGCTTGGCGAGCATGGCGTCGCGGTTGGCCCGGTGGCCGGGGTCGTCGGCGTCCACGGCCGTGGAAAGGACCGTCACGGGCGGGCCTCCGGGATCTCGGACGGGCGGGCGGGGGTCACAGGAGGGCCTCCGGCAGGTCGAGGTGGCGGGCGCGCAGCCATTCGCCGAGGCCCTTGGCCTGTGGGTCGAATCGGGCTTGCGCGGCGACGCCCTCGCCGAGGATCCCCTCGACGACGAAGTTGAGGGCGCGCAGGTTCGGCAGGACGTGACGGACGACGGTGAGGTCGGCCGTCTCGGGCAGGAGCTCGCGGAAGCGGTCGACGGTCAGGGTGTGGGCGAGCCAGCGCCAGGCCTCCTCCGTACGCACCCACACCCCGACGTTGGCGTCACCGCCCTTGTCCCCGCTGCGGGCCCCGGCGACACGGCCGAGGGGCGCACGTCGGGTCGGGCCCGGGGCCGGCGGCTCCGGCAGGGGCGGCTGGGGCGCCTCCTGGAGGAGGCGGGTGTCGCCGACCGGGGCCACGGCGATACGCCGGCCGTCGTGGAGCACCGCCACCTCTTCCACGGTGTCCCGGTCCACGTGGATCGACTGGAAGACCCCGTACGGTGATCCCTTCCCCGGTGGCGCGACCACATGGAATCCGGGGTAACTCGCGAGCGCCAGCTCGATCGCGGCGCCGCTGAGCGCCCGGCCCACCGTCTCCTCGGCGGGGTCGCGCACGACCATCCGGAGCAGGGCGCTCGCCGTCTCCTCGGTCGCGGCGTCGGGACGGTCGGTGCGGGCGAGGTCCCACCGTACGTGTGCGGGGCGGGACTTGGCCGCGTCCAGCGCCGCCTCCATCTGTGCCCTCACCAGCGCGGCCTTGGCCTCGATGTCGAGCCCGGTCAGCACGAAGACGACCTCGTTGCGGAAGCCGCCGAGGCGGTTCAGGCCGACCTTCAGGGCCGGGGGCGGCGCCTCCCCTCGCACGCCCTCGATCCGCACCCGATCGGGACCTTCCTGGGTGAGGCGGACCGTGTCGAGGCGGGCGGTGACATCGGGACCCGCGTACCGGGCGCCCGCCGTCTCGTAGAGCAGCTGGGCGGTGACCGTGCCGACGTCCACGACACCGCCGGTCCCCTCATGCTTGGTGATCACACTGCTGCCGTCCTCGTGGAGTTCGGCCAGCGGGAAGCCGGGCCGGCGCAGCAGCTCGGGCGAATGGGCGGTGAAGAAGGCGTAATTGCCACCGGTGGCCTGTGCCCCGCACTCCAGGACGTGCCCGGCCACCACCGCGCCCGCCAGCCGGTCGTACTCGGTCGGTCCCCAGCCGAAGTGGGCGAGGGCGGGCCCGGCGACGAGCGCGGCGTCCGTCACTCGGCCGGTGACCACGACGTCGGCGCCCTCGCGCAGGCACGCGGCGATGCCGTGGCCGCCGAGATAGGCATGGGCGGCGAGGACGCCCATCGGGGCCCCTGGTCGAACGGAGTCGGGACCTCGGGAGAGGGAAGCGGTGAGATCGTCGCCCTCGACATGGGCCACCCGTACCGGGATCCCCAGTCGGTCGGCCGACTCCCGTACCGCAGCCGCCAGTCCGGCCGGATTGAGGCCTCCGGCGTTCGTCACGATCCGCACGTTCCGCTCGTGGGCGAGGCCCAGGCACTCCTCCAACTGCCCCAGGAACGTGCGTGCGTAGCCTCCGGCGGGGTTCTTCAGGCGATCGCGGCCGAGGATCAGCATGGTCAGCTCGGCGAGGTAGTCGCCGGTGACGACGTCGAGCGGACCGCCGGTGAGCATCTCGCGCAGGGCGTCGAAGCGGTCGCCGTAGAAGCCGGAGGCGTTGCCGATGCGGAGGGGACGGGGAGTCACCGGCCCTCGCCCTTCGGCGCCCGTCCTACGCCCGGCGGTCCCGCGAACGCCTGCGCGATGTCCAGCCACTGGTCGGCGTCCGGCCCCTCGGCCCGGACCGCCAGGTCGGCACGGTTCGCGCGCTGGGTGACCAGCAGGCAGAAGTCGAGCGCGAGGCCGGTCACCCGCTGGGTGGCGTCCTCGGGCCCGTACGTCCAGACGTCCTTCCCCGAGGGCGCGACCAGTTCCACCCGGAACTCCTCCGGCGGTGCACTCAACCCCCGTACGCCGAAGGCGAAGTCGCGCGCCCGTACGCCGATACGGACCACATGGCGCAACCGGTCCGCGGGGGCACGCGTCACCCCGAGCGTGTCGGCGACGTCCTGTCCGTGCGCCCAGGTCTCCATCAGCCGGCCGGTGGCCATGGACGCGACCGACATGGGCGGCCCGTACCAGGGGAAGCGAGTGCCGGAGGGCGCGGCGCGCAGGGCGCGGTCGAGAGCGGCACGACCCTCCCGCCACGTGGACAGCAGCCGGGCCGGCGGCAGCGCGGCGCCGACGCGGGCGGCCTCGTCGACCCAGGTGCCGGGGGATGCGAGCGCCTTCCCCACCTCTGTGCCGAACGCCTCGGCGTCGGTGACGGCGAGCAGGGCGGCCCGGTCCGTCCAGGCGAGATGCGCGATCTGGTGGGCGACGGTCCAGCCCGGGGCGGGTGTGGCAAGCGCCCAGCGGGACTCCTCCAACTCGGCCACGAGCCGGTCGAGTTCCTCGCTCTCCCGGCTCAGATCGTCGATCACGGACGATGCGTCGGACACGATGCGCTCCCCTCGGGGCACGACGGTGTGCGTGGGGAGCATGGCAGCGGGAGCAGAAACAAGCAAGCATGCTTGCATGGATCGTCGGTGTCAGGGATCTCACTGGGCGGCCGAGCAGGTTCGTGATGCGGCTGCGTGAGCATGTCTTCGGCCACGTACAGCAGTTGCCGCCGCACTTCTTCCAACAGCACCGGCAGGGCGATCCGCTGCATCGGCTGACCGGTGACGTCGAGGCGACCGAGACCATGCTGGTGTCCGGTCTCGTCGGCGCGGCCCCGGCGGCCTTCAGCGCGCTCTTCCACGCGGCTGCCGCGTTCTGGCTGCGCTGGGACCCGGCCGCGGCCACCTTCGTCCTCGCGCCGCTGTCCTGGTCGGCGGCCCGCCGCTTCACGGGCTCCATCAAGGACGTCTCGCATGAGGGCCGGGTCGCCGACGGCGCGATCACCTCCGTGGCCGGGAAGTCGATCGGCAGCATCGTCCCGACCCAGGCGTACGACCACCGGGACGCCGAACGCAGGCGGCCGGGCCAGGGAGCGAGGGCATGGTCCGCGCCTCGTCCGCTCGACCCGTCTCAACGCGGCGTACGAACAACTCGTGCAGGTCAGCCCCCTGTTCCGCGACGAAACACCCTGGCACGACGTCTGACCCCCACCCGGCGTCCCCCGTACAGGCGCATCATGGGTTCACACACCTGACGCAGTCCACTACCCTGGACCATCAGGTGCATGACACTGAACGAACCCCGAGTCAACCGCACTGGAAGGCCCCGTGAACACGCCCAGCGCCGCCCCCTCCACCCCGGCATCGGTCGCCACCGGACCGGATTCCATGCACCCGGTGCCCGGCGGGCCGCACCGCCGTGGATCCCTCGGGCCCGTGGGGCTGGTCCTCGCCGGGGGTGTCTCCGTGCAGTTCGGCGGGGCACTCGCGGTCAGCCTGATGCCACGGGCCGGAGCGCTCGGAGTCGTCACTCTGCGACTCGTCGTGGCGGCCGTCGTCCTGCTTCTGGTCTGCCGGCCCCGGCTGCGCGGGCACGCGCGCGCGGACTGGGGCACGGTCGTCGTCTTCGGCATCACCATGGCCGCGATGAACGGTCTCTTCTACCAGGCCGTGGACCGCATCCCCCTGGGCCCCGCGGTCACCCTGGAGGTCCTCGGCCCGCTGGCCCTCTCGGTGCTCGCCTCCCGGCGTGCGGTGAACCTGGTCTGGGCGGGCCTCGCACTCGCCGGCGTCTTCCTGCTCGGCGGTGGAGGGTTCGGGAACCTCGACATGGTGGGCGTCGGCTTCGCGCTCTCGGCCGGAGCGATGTGGGCGGCGTACATCGTCTTCAGCGCCCGCACGGGACGGCGCTTCCCCCAGGCCGACGGGCTCGCCCTCGCGATGGCGGTCGCGGCCGTGGCGTTCGTGCCGCTGGGGATCGCCGAGTCGGGCACGAAGCTGCTCGTGCCGACCACGATCGGCCTGGGTGTGGCCGTGGCGATGCTCTCCTCGGTCCTGCCCTACACCCTGGAACTGCTCGCCCTGCGCCGCCTGCCGGCCTCCACCTTCGCGATCCTGATGAGCCTGGAACCGGCGGTCGCGGCGACCGCCGGCTTCCTGGTGCTCGGCCAGTCCCTGAACACGCATCAGGCGGTGGCGATCGCGCTGGTCATCGCCGCGAGCATGGGCGCGGTGCGGACGCAGGTCGGGCGGGGCAGGCCGGTCGCCGAGCCGGAGGCCTGAGCGGCATCGCCGGCGAGCCGCCTCACCGGCGCGACACGTACAGATCCAGCGCCTTGTGCAGCAGGCGGTTGAGCGGCAGGTCCCACTCGCCCAGGTACTCGACCGCCTGTCCGCCCGTGCCGACCTTGAAGCGGAGCAGGCCCAGGAGGTGGTTGGACTCCTCCAGGGTGTCGGTGATGCCGCGCAGGTCGTAGACGGCGGCGCCCCCTTCGTGGGCGTCGGTGAGCATGCGCCACTGGATGGCGTTGTTCGGCTGGACCTCGCGCCTGCGACCGGTGGAGGCGCCGTACGAGTACCAGACGTGTGTGCCGACCGTCAGCATCGTCGCGGCGGCCAGGACCTCGCCGTCGTGGTGGGCGAGGTAGAGCCGCATACGGTCCGGGTCCTCCGCCGTGAGCGCGGTCCACATCCGCTGGAAGTACGGCAGCGGGCGCGGGATGAAGCGGTCGCGCTCGGCGGTCTCGGTGTACAGGGCGTAGAAGGCGGGCAGGTCGTCGTAGCCTGCGCGGACCACCTTCACGCCCGCCTTCTCGGCCTTCTTCACGTTGCGGCGCCACTGCTGGTTGAGGCCGCGCTGGACGTCCTCCAGCGTCCGCCCCGCGAGCGGCACCTGGAAGACGTACCGGGGCTGGCCGGCCGCGAAGCCCTCCGAGCCACCCGGCTCCGTCTGACGCCAGCCCATGCGGCGCAGCCGGTCCGCGACCTCGGCCGCGCGCGGCTCCTGCTCGGTCGCCGGCACGTCCCGCAGCCGCCGCGCGCCGGGGTCCGCGATCGCCGCCTTGACGGCGTCCGCACTCCAGCGGCGCGCCACCACGGGCGGACCCATCTTCACCGAGAAGACGCCGCGGCTCTTCAGATACACGACCAGCGGCTCGAGCCATCGGCCGAGGTCCGGCGCATACCAGTCGATGACCGGGCCCTCGGGCAGATAGGCCAGGTACCGCTTGAGCCTGGGCAGCGGGCGCAGCAGGACCAGGCCCACTCCGACCGGCCCCCCGTCACCGTCCTCCTCGAACCAGCCGAGGCTCTCCGCCCGCCAGTCCGACTTCACATCGCCCCAGGAGGGCAGCTGCAGATGGCTGGCGGACGGGCGTGAGGCGATGAACGCCAGGTGTTCTTCCCGCGAGACGGGTCGGATACGGAGGGTCATGCGGGGGCTCCTGGGGTGGTGATGGGCGACAGCCGACGCCGATACGGACGCCGACGGACCGGATTCGGCTCCGGGCGCCGGAAGTGTCGCGGTCACCGGCCGGGTCGAGGGCCGTTCGACCCCGCTCCTTCATCCTTCCGAGGACCTCCCGTGCCGCCACGTCATCGCCGGGAGTTCACCGCGTTGGTCGTCACTCCTTCGTCCCCCGTCCCGGACTCGTTCCAGCCCGTCCGCGAGTACCTCCGCCAGGTGCCGCGCCTTCCGGCCCGCGAGCTGTTCCAGCTGGGTGCGGCAGGAGTAGCCGTCCGCCAGAACCACCGCGTCGTCGGGTGCCGCCGCCACCGCCGGGAGCAGCTGGTCCTCCGCACACGCCTTCGACACCTCGAAGTGACCCTTCGTGAAGCCGAAGTCGCCCGCCAGCCCGCAGCACCCGCCGCTCAGCTCACCGGTCAGGCCCGCGGCCGCGCGCAGCCTGCGCTCGGCCGCGTCGCCCAGGACGGCGTGCTGGTGACAGTGGGTCTGGCCGACCGCCGGGCGGTTCACCCCGGGGGGAGTCCAGTCGGGGGCCAGGCGCTCCAGCGCCTCGGCGAACGTGACCACCGCGGAGGCGAGACGGGCCGCCCGCGGATCGTCGTGCAGCAGCTCCGGCAGGTCGGTGCGGAGCGCTGCCGCGCAGCTCGGCTCGAGGACGACCACCGGGAGACCGGCCGCGAGCACGGGGTCCATCAGGTCGAGCGTCCGGCGCAGGACGGTGCGGGCACGCTCCAGCTGGCCCGTGGAGATGTAGGTCAGGCCGCAGCAGACCCGGCCGTGGCGGACCGTCAGCCGTGCGCCGCCCGGCCGCCCTGTCCTCGTGCGCGCCGTGGGTGGCAGGACCACGCTCAGGCCCGCCGCCTCCAGCACCCGGACGGCCGCCTTGCCCACGGACGGCGACAGGTGCTCCGTGAAGGTGTCGGGCCACAGGACGACGCGCGAGCCGCCACCCGTCCCGGCGCCTTTCCGCGCCCGCCCGCCGGACTCCCGCCGCCACCACCGGGTGAACGTCTCCCGCGCCGGCCGCGGAATCTCCCGCTCGGGGGCGATCCCACCCAGTCGCCTGCCCAGCGCCGCCAACGGCCCGACGGACGCGAGCGCGTCGACCACCGGCGCGGTCCTCGTGCGGGCGACCGCTCGCAGCCACACCGGCAGCCACCCCATCGCGTAGTGTGCGGCCGGTCTGCGCCGCCCCGCGTAGTGGTGGTGCAGGAACTCCGCCTTGTACGTGGCCATGTCGACGCCGACCGGGCAGTCCGTCCGGCAGCCCTTGCAGGACAGGCACAGGTCCAAGGCGTCCCGTACCTCCGTCGAACGCCAGCCGTCGGTGACGACCTCGCCCGCCAGCATCTCGTGCAGCAGCCGTGCCCGCCCTCGGGTGGAGTGCTCCTCCGCGCCGGTCGCCCGGAACGAGGGGCACATCACGCCCGCACCGGACACCGTCGTCGTACGGCACTTGGCGACCCCCACGCACCTGCGGACCGCCGCCGAGAAGTCGCCGCCGTCCGCCGGGTAGCCGAAGACGACGTCCACCGGCTCGCGGGGCAGTACCGCGAATCGCAGGTTCTCGTCGAGGCGGGCCGGGCGCACCAGCATCCCCGGGTTGAGCAGGTCGTCCGGGTCCCAGACGTCCTTGGCCCGCTCGAACAGCGCGACCAGGTCCGGTCCGTACATCTTCGGCAGCAGCTCCGCCCGTGCCTGGCCGTCGCCGTGTTCCCCGGAGAGCGAGCCGCCATGGGAGACGACCAGTTCGGCGATCTCCTCGGAGAAACGGCGGAAGCGGGCGATGCCCGCCGCCGTCATGAGGTCGAAGTCGATGCGTACGTGGATGCAGCCGTCCCCGAAGTGGCCGTAGGGCGTGCCGCGCAGACCGTGGTCGGCCAGCAGGCGTCTGAAGTCCCGCAGATAGTCGCCGAGTCGGGCCGGCGGTACCGCGCAGTCCTCCCAGCCCGGCCAGGCCTCTCCCCCACCGTCCGGCGTCCGTGTCGCCGTGCCGCTCGCGTCCTCGCGCAGGCGCCACAGCGCGCGCTGCCCGGCCGGATCCGCGACCACCACCGCGTCCGCCACGTCGGCCGCGCGGACGATCGTCTCCGCCTGCGCGCGTGCCTCCGCCTCACTCGCGCCGCCCACCTCCACGAACAGCCAGGCACCCCCACGCGGCAGCCCCGCCGACGGCGGTACGAGATCGGCGGCCATGCCCTCCACCGTCAGCGGGCCGTAGGGCAGCAGTCCGGCCGCCGCCTGAGCGGCCGCGCTCTCGTCCGGGTACGCCAGCACGGTGAGCACCCGGGCCCGCGGCGTCCGGACGAGGTCCACGACCGCCTCCGTCAGAACGCCCAGGGTGCCCTCGGAGCCGCAGAAGGAGCGGGCCACGTCTGCGCCCTTCTCCGGGAGCAGCGCGTCCAGCGCATACCCGGAGATGCGTCGCGGGAGGACCGGATACCCCGTGCGCAGCAGCGCCAGATCACCCTCCACCAGTGCTCGCAGCCTCTCGGGAGCGCCCTGCCAGCCGCGGCCCAGGGTCAGCGCCTCACCCCGCGCGGTGAGCACCGACAGCTCGCGCACGCTGTCCGCCGTGGTGCCCCAGGCCACGGAGTGGGAGCCGCACGCGTTGTTGCCGATCATCCCGCCCAGCGTGCAGCGGGAGTGCGTGGAGGGGTCGGGGCCGAAGCGCAGGCCGTGCGGGGCGGCGGCCTCCTGGAGGCGGTCCAGGACCAGGCCCGGCTGCACCACCGCCGTGCGCGCCTCGGGGTCCAGGGACACGATCCCGTTCATGTGCCGGGTGAAGTCGAGCACCACGCCCGTACCCGTGGCCTGCCCGGCGATCGACGTGCCACCGCCGCGGGCGACGACCGGCACACCGTGCGCCCGGCACACACTCAGCACCGCGGCCACGTCGTCCGCGCCGCGGGGAGCCACCACGCCGAGCGGGACCCGCCGGTAGTTGGACGCGTCCATGGTGTGCAGCGCCCTCGCCGTCGTGCCGAACTCGACTGCGCCCCGCACCGACGCGCGCAGGTCGGCGTACAGGGCACCGGCGTCCACGTCGGCCGCCCCGGGACGTGGTTCCTCGCGATCCTTCATGCTCCCAGGATGCATCCGGTCGACCCGCCGTCCCCTCCCGCGGCCGCGCGGCCCGACGGCACTCCCGGTGAGGTCTGCGCCCACCCCTGGTCGACCTGTCCGCCCACCCCGAGCAGCGCGCGCTCGGTCCGTCCGCGGGCGTCTTCGACATCACCCGGGAAACAAAGAACCGGCACATCCCCTTCGGTCGTGGTCCGTACGTGTACCCCGGGGCGGCCCTGGCGCGGCTGGAGGCGGCGGTGGCGCTGCCGGCCCTCTACGCCCCTTTCCCGCCCTGGACCTCGCGGTCCCGGTGAGCGAACTGCGCCACAAGCCGGTGGTGACCCAGTACGACCTCGTCGAGCTGCCGGTACGGCTGCCCCGTAGGGCGCAGAGGATCTTCGCGGACCCTGGCCACGGATCCTCGTATTTCCGCACAAGTTCATGGGTCGGAGGACGTCGTCTCATCGAACGGACACGGTTCCGCCCGGTTTCGCCGAAGGGATACCCTCCGGCTCGTGGCTGATATCCAGATTCCTGCTGACCTCAAGCCCGCTGACGGCCGATTCGGCGCGGGTCCCTCCAAGGTGCGGGTGGAGGCGCTGGACGCCCTCGCCGCCACGGGTAGCTCGCTGCTCGGCACGTCCCACCGCCAGGCCCCGGTCAAGAACCTGGTCGGCAGCGTGCGCGAGGGTATCCGCGAACTGTTCCAACTCCCCGACGGCTACGAGGTCGTCCTCGGCAACGGCGGTTCCACCGCGTTCTGGGACATCGCGACGCACGGTCTGATCGAGAACAAGTCGCAGCACCTCAGCTTCGGCGAGTTCTCCTCCAAGTTCGCCAAGGCCGCGAAGCTCGCCCCCTGGCTCGCCGAGCCCACGATCCTCTCCTCCGACCCCGGCTCGCACCCGGAGCCGGAGGCCGAGGCGGGCGTCGACGTCTACGCCTTCACCCACAACGAGACGTCCACCGGCGTCGCGACGCCGATCAAGCGTGTCGAGGGCGCGGACTCCGGCTCCCTGGTCCTCGTGGACGCCACCTCCGGCGCCGGCGGTCTCCCGGTCGACATCACCGAGACGGACGTCTACTACTTCGCGCCGCAGAAGTCGTTCGCCTCCGACGGTGGCCTGTGGATCGGCGTGTTCTCGCCCGCCGCGCTCGAGCGCGCCGAGCGCATCCACGCCTCCGGCCGCCATGTCCCGGAGTTCTTCAGCCTCCCGACGGCCATCGACAACTCCCGCAAGAACCAGACCTACAACACCCCGGCCCTCGCCACCCTGTTCCTGCTCAACGAGCAGCTGGGCTGGCTCAACGGACAGGGCGGGCTGGACTTCGCCGTCCGCCGCACGGCCACCTCCGCCCGGACGCTGTACGGCTGGGCCGAGGACGTGAAGTTCGCGACTCCGTTCGTCGCCGACCCGGCCAAGCGCTCCCAGGTCATCGGCACGATCGACTTCTCGGACGAGGTCGACGCATCGGCCGTCGCCAAGGTCCTGCGCGCCAACGGCATCGTCGACACCGAGCCGTACCGCAAGCTCGGCCGCAACCAGCTGCGCATCGCGATGTTCCCGGCGATCGACCCGGCGGACGTCGAGGCGCTGACGAAGTGCGTCGACTACGTGATCGAGCGGCTCTGACCTTCTCGCCGCCCAAATCGCCGAGGGGCGCCCGGTGTTCACCGGGCGCCCCGCTGTCGTGACCGCTTCCCGTCACCGGCGCGAGCCGCCGCGCAGCAGCCTCTTGAGGCCGAAGACGAGGGCGAGGCACACGGCGAGAGCCAAGGCGCCGACCTTGTAGTCGGCCTTCAGGGTCGGACCTCCACCGGCCCCGGCCGGCTCACTCCCCTTCCCGGAGGGCGACTTGGAGCCGCCGCTCTCCTTGTGGGTCACGCTCTCGGCCTGCACCTGGCTGTCGGTGCCCTCGCTGCCGTAGAGGAGCTTCGATCCGTCGGCCGTGTACGTGACCGACTCGCCCTGTTGCTGCAGGGGCACGTCGAGTCGGCCCTGCCGCTTCATCCGCCCGTCGTTCCAGTCGTAGGCGATGCCACCGAAGTAGCCGCGTACGACGAGTTGCCGGCCGTCGGGCGAGAAGGCGGCGTCGGTGGCCCACAGGTCGACGGGGGCGACGGGCCGGAAGACGTTCGTCCCGGTGGGGGACAGCTCGGCCGGGCCTTCGTAGAGGTGCCCGCCGTCCTCCTTCTTGTCGATGATGTAGACGCGCCCGGTCCTGGGGTGGACCACGAGGGACTCGGCGTCCCTGGGCCCGTTCGAGTACTTCACCACGTACTGCGTGGCACGGACCGTCTGGTCCTGGAGCACCTTGGGCTCTGGCAGCTTGTAGATCCACACGTACGGCCAGCTGCCGTCGAGGTTGTCGCCGATGTCGCCGACATAGATCTGGTTCCCCGGGCCGATGGAGACGGCCTCGACGTCACGGGGGGTGCCGACGCCGCGCAGGGTGATGGTGGCGACGGTCTTCCCGGTGCGGCCGTCCACGGCGTAGAGGTACGGTCCGTCGTCGCTGTCGTTGTGGGTCCAGTAGATCCCGGGGTGCAGACGTGAGGCCGCGAGCCCACTGGACTCGGTGATCCGGGGGTCCTTGATGGTGAAGCCGCTGCTGCCGCCGCCCTCGCTGTCTGCGGCGGACGCCGGCGCGGCGAGCGCACCGATGAGTAGGGCCCCGGGGAGGAACGCGAGCGATCGACGCATGTCCCAAGCCTGCCATCCGAGACCGTCCACGGGTCGGGTGATCCGCCCGGCGGGTGCCGGGCGGGCGTGTCGATCCTCACACCGTCCCGCCCCATACGTCCGCGCCACGTCCCTCACCGATCGTCCATGATGAGCGGATGCTCAGGTTCATGCCCGTAGGCGACTCCATGACGATCGGCAGCGCGGGCGAACACACATGGCGTCACCGGCTGTGGCAGCACCTGTGCGCGACTTACGGCGGCCCGTTCACCCTCGTCGGCCCGCGCGAGACGCTGTACGACAAGGCGACGGACGCACCGACGTCGTACGCGTACGCCGAACCCGGATTCCCTCGCGCCCACCTGGCCGGCTGGGGCGAGGGCTGGCTCCACATGGCGCCGCTGATCGCCGACGCCGTACGGGAGTCGCGCGCGGACGTCCTGCTGGTCGCGCTGGGCCTGATCGACTTGGGTTTCTACACGAATGCGGAGCAAACGGCCGAGAACGTGGAGAGGTTCGTGACCCGGGCACGGACGGCCGACCCACACATCCGCATGGTCATGCTCCCCGTGATCCCGAACATCCGGGCACAGGCGGACGACCCGTTCGCGACCGAGGTGACCCTCTTCAACGAACTCCTGGCGAAGGCGGTGGCGGACCTGGACGAACCCCGCTCGCCGCTCCTGCTGGCCTCGACCCCACCGTCGTACGACATCCACCACGACACCTACGACGGCACGCACCCGAACGCGAGCGGGGAGCACAAGATCGCGGCCGCGTTCGCGGGGGCGATGTGTCAGGGGTGGGGGCTGGGCGAGGAGTACGACGCCGGTAGGACCTGACCGTCGGTCTCACCCTCAAGACGGACGAGTTCCCCCACGACTGACCCGAGCGGCGCCCGTCCCCCTTGCCTAGAGCGCACTCCACGCCGTTGGCTGGGCAGTCATGAAGTACACGCAGCTCGGACGCACAGGACTCAAGGTCAGCCGACTCGTCCTCGGGACCATGAACTTCGGCCCACAGACCGACGAAGGCGACAGCCACGCCATCATGGACGGCGCGCTGGACGCGGGACTGAATTTCTTCGATACCGCCAATGTCTACGGCTGGGCCGAGAACAAGGGCCGTACCGAGAAGATCATCGGCAACTGGTTCGCCAAGGGCGGCGACAGGCGCGACAAGGTCGTTCTCGCCACCAAGGTGTACGGCAACATGGCCGCGGACGGCGACGCCTGGCCCAACCACGACAGGCTCTCCGCCCTCAACATCCGGCGGGCGGTCGACGCCAGCCTCAAGCGGCTGCAGACCGACTACATCGACCTGTACCAGTTCCACCACATCGACCGGCAGACCCCCTTCGAGGAGATCTGGCAGGCCATCGACGTCCTGGTGCAGCAAGGGAAGATCCTTTACGTCGGATCCAGCAACTTCCCCGGCTACAAGATCGCCCAGGCCAACGAGATCGCCACCCGCCGGAACGGCACCATCGGCCTCGTGAGCGAGCAGTGCCTCTACAACCTCGCCGAACGCCGGGCCGAGATGGAGGTCATCCCGGCCGCGCAGGACTACGGCCTCGGTGTCATCCCGTGGTCCCCGCTCCACGGCGGGCTGCTGGGCGGCGTCATCAAGAAGGAGGTCGAGGGCGGTCGGCGCGCCTCCGGCCGCTCCGCCGACGCCCTCGCCAACACCACCGTGCGGGCGCAGGTCCAGGCCTACGAGGACCTGCTCGACAAGCACGGGATCGAACCCGGCGAGGCGGCCCTGGCCTGGCTGCTGACCCGCCCCGGGGTCACGGGCCCCATCGTCGGCCCGCGCACCGCCGAACAGCTGGAGTCGGCGCTGCGGGCGGTCGAGCTGGAGCTCTCGCAGGAGATCCTGGGCGGTCTCGACGAGATCTTCCCGGGCCCCGGACCCTCGCCGGAGGCCTTCGCCTGGTAGTCGGCCGCGCCGGCCGCGCCCCGAGGCCCGTCCTCGTCCGGAGGCCGTCCTTGTCTCCCGGAAGAAGCCCTTCCGGGAGACAAGGACGTTCCTCGCCATGAGCAAGGGGTCGTCGTCGGAAGGGCGTTCGCGGCAGGCTACTTTCCGACCGCCGCCGCCATCGCCACCACCGCGAACATCAGCACGAGCACACCGGCCATGATCCGGTTACGGGTCTTCGGGTCCACGTATCGAGACTAACCGGGCCTCGTCACCCGTCCGTGCCGAGCCCCCACCGATCCACGGTCTCGTACCGCGGCTGCTCCCCCGGCACCCCGGACCTCGGCAACCGACTGCGGACCAGGCTCAGCTGCCCCACCGTCCACTCGCGCCCCGCGAACACGTCCAGTGCCGCGACGTACGGCCGGAAGTCCGCCGCCCCCCGGCCGCCGCGGGCCAGCGTCAGATGCGGGCGGTAGTGGCGGTGCTCCCCCATCTCCACGCCCGCCTTCCGGCCCGCGGACTCCGCGCGGTCGGCGAGCAACCCCATGGCCGCCGCGTCCCCGGTCGCGCCCACCCACAGCGCCCGGCCGCCGAATCGTCCACCTCTGTACAGGGACAGCCGAAACGGCTCGGTGCGCCGGGCCGCCCGTGCCAGCCGCTCGGACAGGTCCGGTACGACCTCCTCGTCGACCTCACCGTAGAACGCGAGCGTGAAGTGCCAGCCGGGCCGCGCCGTCCAGCGCAGCCCGTCCGCCCCCGGCAGACGCTCCAACATGTGCACGACGGAGGCGAGTTCACGGATCGCTTCGTCAGGCGGCAGCACCGCTGCGAAGAGTCTCATGACCTCACCCTTCCAGGGAACGGACCGCTCGGCCACCGCCATCATGAGCACATGCGGATACGGAAAGGCACCACCGACGACATCCCCGTGATCCTCGCTCTGCTCGACGGCGCGGTCGAGTGGCTCGTCTCACAGGGGCGCACCCGGCAGTGGGGCAGCCGGCCCTGGTCCGAACTGCCCAGAGGCGTGGAGACAGTGCGCACGTACGTGACGACCGGTGAACCCTGGATCGCGGAGATCGACGGCATCCCCGTGGGCACGCTCACCCTCACCGACGGGCCGGGCCCCTATCTGCCGCGCGTGGACGAGCCCGAGCGCTACGTCCATCTGCTCGCCGTGGACCACCGCTTCTCGGGCCGCGGCATCGGCAGCACACTGCTCGCCCACGCGGCCACGGAAACCCGGCGCGCGGGGGTTCGACTGCTGCGCGTCGACTGCTATGCGGGCGACGACGGCGAGCTCGTCGACTACTACGAGCGCAACGGCTTCACCCGGACGGAGGCCTTCACGATCGGGGACGACACGTGGCCGGGGCAGGTGCTGGCGCGACGCCTATGACACCGCGGGGGGCGCCCCCCTGGGGGCGCCCCTGGACCGCTCACGCCGACGCCCTCGCCGGCTGCTCCCGCTGGGCGCGCGGCACGAAACGCACCCGCGGATGCCCGTGGTGCCAGCCCACGGCCAGGCGCAGGCCACCGGCCCGCGCCAGGATCAGGCCGATCGTCACGGCCGCCGCGGCCGAGATCAGACCGCCCAGCGCGAACCCCACCCGGGCGCCGTACGCGTCCGTGATCCAGCCGACCACGGGCGCCCCCAGCGGCGTACCGCCCATGAAGACCATCATGAACAGGGCCATGACGCGGCCGCGCATCGCCGCGTCCGTGCCCATCTGGACGGTCGTGTTCGCCGTGACGTTCACCGTCAGGCCGCAGATCCCTATCGGGACCATGAGCAGCGCGAACAGCCAGAGGGACGGGGCTCCGGCGGTCACGATCTCCAGCACGCCGAAGGCGGCCGCAGCCGCGATCAGCAGGCGCAGCGGGGCGGTGCCGCGACGGGCTGCGAGCAGCGCGCCCGTCAGCGAGCCGAGCGCCATCAGCGTGTTGAACAGGCTGTAGGCACCGGCGCCCGCGTGGAAGACGTGGTCCGCGTAGGCCGACAGCCAGACCGGGAAGTTGAAGCCGAAGGTGCCGATGAACCCGACCAGGACGATCGGCCAGATCAGCTCCGGGTGCCCGGCGACATAGCGCAGGCCCTCGCGGAGCTGGCCCTTGCCGCGCGGGGTGCGCTCCACCACGTGCAGCTCCCGGGCGCGCATCAGCAGCAGCCCGACGATGGGAGCGAGGAAGGACAAGCCGTTGAGCAGGAAGGCCCAGCCCGTGCCGACACCGGTGATCATGACACCCGCCACGGCGGGGCCGACCAGCCGGGCGGACTGGAAGTTCGCCGAGTTCAGGCTGACCGCGTTCTGCAGCTGCCCGGGGCCGACCATCTCGGAGACGAAGGACTGCCGGGCCGGATTGTCGACCACCGTGGCGAGTCCCACGGCGAAGGCGGCGAGGTAGACGTGCCAGACCTGGACGTGGCCGGAGAGGGTCAGGAAGGCGAGGACGAGGCCCGTGGCGCCCATGGCCGACTGCGTGACCAGCAGGGTCCGGCGCTTGGGCAGGCGGTCGACGAGCACGCCGCCGTACAGCCCGAAGAGCAGCATCGGCAGGAACTGCAGCGCCGTGGTGACGCCGACGGCGGTGGAGGAACCGGTGAGGCTCAGCACCAGCCAGTCCTGGGCGATGCGCTGCATCCAGGTGCCGGTGTTGGACACGACCTGACCGAGGAAGAAGAGCCGGTAGTTCCTCACACGCAGCGAGCTGAACATCGAGGACCTGGCGGGCTCGGCCCGCTCGGGAGCGTACGCGGTGGACGTGGGGGGCTTCGAGGACTCGGGGCTCCGGGGAGCCCCGGTGGAGTCGCGGGCGGACGGGGAGTCGTGGGTGGCTGGTGCGGGGGCGGAAGCTGCTCCGGTTCCCGAACTCAAAAGGGTTCGCCTCCTTGCGATGACGATGTCGTACGGACGCGGGTGGGGGCCGCGTGTCACAGATGCGCGAGCTTCTCCAGGACGGGAGCGGCGGCGCGGAGTTTCGCCCACTCGTCCTCGTCCAGACCCTCGACCAGTCCCGCAAGGAACGCGTTCCGCCTGCGGCGGCTCTCCTCGAGCATCGCCTCGGCCCGCTCCGTCTGCGTGACCACCTTCTGGCGCCGGTCCTCGGGGTGCGGCTCCAGCTCGACCAGGCCCTTGCTCTCCAGCAGCGCCACGATGCGGGTCATCGAGGGCGGCTGGACGTGCTCCTTGCGTGCGAGTTCGCCGGGCGTGGCCGAGCCACAACGGGCGAGGGTGCCGAGCACCGACATCTCGGTCGGGCTCAGCGACTCGTCGACCCGCTGGTGCTTGAGACGGCGCGACAGGCGCATCACAGCGGAACGGAGAGCGTTCACGGCGGCAGCGTCGTCGCCATGGGTCAGGTCAGCCATGCTCTTTAGAATAACTCATTACCTTCTCTAAAGACCACTCAGGCGCGCGTCCACATTTGCGACGCCGACCACAGCTTCCCCCGCTTTCGGGATCACGGCGAAACCGCTGAGCAGCACGCATCACCCATATGAGTGATAGGGCAGCGGAACGTGACGCGTGGCACGCTCTGGTCCGGCAACCCTCGTAGGCATGGGGACCAGTGTGCTCAGCGTGCGGATAGACCGGGAGCTGCTCGACCGGCTACGGCACCACGCCGCGAAAAGAGGAATGAGCGTCCAGGACTATGTCGTCCGGACGCTCATTCGGGATGACTTCGACGAGCGATTCCAGGCTGCCGTCGAGGAGACGGAGCGGTTCTACGGGGTCACCTGACCCGGCGAGACGTTCCGCACGGTCGGGCGTCCCCCGGCGGCTCAGGTCAGGCCCAGCGCCGGCATCAGATAGTAGAAGCCGAAGACCGCCGCCACCACGTACATCGGGACCGGGACCGCACGGCCGCGGCCCGCGGCCAGGCGCAGCACCACGAAGGTGATGAAGCCCATCCCGATGCCGTTGGTGATCGAGTAGGTGAACGGCATCATCAGCATCGTCACGAAGGCCGGGATCGCGATCGTGTGGTCCGCCCAGTCGATGTCCCTGACGGAGTTGGACAGGATCAGGAAGCCGACGGCGACCAGTGCCGGGGTGGCCGCCTGGGACGGGACCATCGTGGCGACCGGGGTGAGAAAGAGAGCCACGGCGAACAGGGCGCCCGTGACCACGTTCGCGAAGCCCGTACGCGCCCCCTCGCCGACGCCCGCGGTGGACTCCACGAAGCAGGTGGTGGCCGAGGAGGAGCTGGCGCCGCCCGCGGCGACCGCGATGCCGTCGACGAAGAGGACCTTGTTGATGCCGGGCATGTCGCCCTCGGCGTCGGTCAGCTTGGCCTCGTCGCCGACGCCCATGATCGTGCCCATCGCATCGAAGAAGCACGACAGCAGGACCGTGAAGACGAAGAGGATTCCGGTCAGCACGCCGACCTTGCCGAATCCACCGAACAGGCTGACCTTGCCGATCAGGCCGAAGTCGGGGGTGGCGACCGGGTTGCCGGGCCACTCCGGGACGGTAAGGCCCCAGGTCGAGATCTTCGTGACCGCGTTGAGGACGAGCGCGAGGACCGTCATCGCGACGATCGAGATCAGGATCGCGCCCGGCACCTTGCGGACGATCAGCGCGAAGGTGAGCAGCGTGCCGAGGACGAAGACCAGGACCGGCCAGCCGTTCAGGTGGCCGTCGCCGCCGAGCTGGAGCGGGACGGTGGTCTGGGCGACGTCCGGAATGCGGGTGACGAAGCCGGAGTCGACGAGGCCGATCAGCATGATGAACAGGCCGATACCGATCGAGATGCCCTTGCGCAGGCCGAGCGGCACGGCGGTCATCACACGCTCGCGCAGACCGGTGGCCACCAGCAGCATCACCACGAAACCGGCGAGAACGACCATGCCCATCGCGTCCGGCCACGACATGCGCGGGGCGAGCTGGAGCGCGACGACGGTGTTCACGCCGAGACCGGCCGCGAGCGCGATCGGTACGTTGCCGATGACGCCCATGAGCAGCGTGGTGAAGGCGGCCGTGACGGCGGTCGCGGTGACCAACTGACCGTGGTCGAGATGGTGCCCGTACATGTCCTTCGCGCTGCCGAGGATGATCGGGTTCAGCACGATGATGTAGGCCATCGCGAAGAAGGTGGCGAAACCGCCGCGGATCTCACGCGAGAGCGTGCTGCCCCGCTCGGAGATCTTGAAGTAGCGGTCGAGAGCGCCGGAGGGGGGCAGGGTGCCCGGCTGCTGCGGGGCGGGGGCCTTGGCGGGAGCCGAGGTGGGCATGCGGGACCTCAATGCTGCGGGCGAACCTGTGACAAACGTGATCGAGTCTCGCCACCACTTGATCACCAACGGATTCCCCCACATGTCCTTTGGTGATTCATACGAACATAAGCGGCCAGACTCGAACCGTTTCAGTATGAACATATGAGGCCCAGATCGCTATCTCCGCGCGTAGACGCTTGGTGCGCCGGCTCCGCACAGCCCCGGGGGTGTCCTCCGGCCCCGGACGAGCCCCTCGTAAGCTGTGGGCATGGCGAAGTGGACCCCCAGACACGAGGCGCCGGAGCCCCTGGAGGGCCCCGTGGTCGCCACCATCACCGGCGGCACCATCCTCTGGTTCGTCCTCTTCCTGGCCCAGCTCCCCTTCTACGGCTGGTTCGCCGACCACGGGCACACCTGGTGGCTGTGGACATGTCTGGCCGGCGCGGGCCTCGGCTGCATCGGGATCTGGTACGTCCGCAGGCGCGACGCGGCCATCAAACAGGCCGCCGACCGGCAGTAGCCTCGAGGTTCCCCCTCCACCCACCGCACGAAAGCCGTCTACACCCACCGCACGAGAGCCGTCCTCCCCAGGTCGGATCTTTGGGGCGCGCGGTCGGATCTTTGGGGCGCTCGGCGGGTGAACGCTCAAATCCACACGTACCGTCGAATCCATGACACACATCGACGCGGGCGCCGAACTCGATCCCGTGCACCCTGTCCCCGTGCCGGGGCAGGCACGGGGTCTGTCCGCCACCCAAGTGGCCGAGCGGGTCACCCGCGGGGAGGTCAACGACGTCCCCGTCCGCAGCAGCCGCACCCTGGGCGAGATCGTCCGCGCGAACGTCTTCACCCGCTTCAACGCGATCATCGGCGTGCTCTGGCTGGTCATGCTGTTCGTGGCGCCGTTCCAGGACAGCCTCTTCGGGTACGTGATCATCGCCAACACGGGCATCGGCATCATCCAGGAGTGGCGCGCCAAGAAGACCCTGGACGCGCTCGCGGTGATCGGTGAGGCGCGCCCGACCGTGCGCCGGGACGGAGTGGCCGCCGAGATCGCCACTTCCGAGATCGTGCTGGACGACATCATCGAGGTGGGCCCCGGCGACAAGATCGTGGTCGACGGCTCCTGCGTCGAGACCGACGGTCTCGAGATCGACGAGTCGCTGCTGACCGGTGAGGCCGACCCGGTCGTCAAACGGGCCGGCGATCCGGTCATGTCCGGCAGCTTCGTCGTCGCGGGAGCCGGTGCCTTCAAGGCGACCAAGGTGGGACGCGAGGCGTACGCCGCCCAGCTCGCCGAGGAGGCGTCCCGTTTCACCCTGGTCCACTCCGAGCTGCGCAGCGGCATCTCCACGATCCTCAAGTACGTGACGTGGATGATGGTCCCGACCGCGATCGGCCTGGTCATCAGCCAGCTGGTGGTCAAGCAGCACGGCTTCAAGGACTCCATAGCCCGCACGGTCGGCGGCATCGTGCCCATGGTCCCCGAAGGGCTCGTGCTGCTGACCTCCGTCGCCTTCGCCATCGGGGTGATACGCCTCGGCCGCAAACAGGTCCTCGTCCAGGAACTGCCCGCCATCGAAGGGCTCGCCCGCGTCGACACCGTCTGCCTGGACAAGACGGGCACGCTCACCGAGGGCGGCATGGACGTCACCGAACTGCGCCCGCTCCAGGGCGCCGACGAGACGTACATACGCAAGGTGCTCGGCGCGCTCGGCGAGTCGGACCCGCGCCCCAACGCCTCCCTCCAGGCGATCATCGACGCCTACCCGGACAGCGAGGACTGGCGCTGCATCGAGGCGCTCCCCTTTTCCTCCGCGCGCAAGTACAGCGGCGCGTCCTTCAGTGAGGGCAACGGAGAGTCCAGCACGTGGCTCCTGGGCGCCCCGGACGTCCTCCTGGACCCGGACGACCCGGCCCTGACCGAGACCGAGCGGCTCAACGAACAGGGGCTGCGCGTGCTGCTGCTGGCCCGCACCTCCCGGGACCTGGACGACCCCCGGGTCAAGGTCGGCGCCCGGCCCGCCGCCCTGGTCGTCCTCGAGCAGCGGCTGCGCGCCGACGCCGCCGACACCCTGCGCTACTTCGCCGACCAGAACGTCCACGCCAAGGTGATCTCCGGTGACAACGCGGTGTCCGTGGGCGCGGTGGCCGGGAAGCTCGGTATCGCGGGCGAGGCCCTGGACGCCCGCCGGCTCCCCACGAACCAGGCCGAGATGGCGAAGTCGCTGGACAAGGGCACCGTGTTCGGACGGGTCACCCCGCAGCAGAAGCGGGACATGGTGGGTGCGCTCCAGTCCCGCGGGCACACGGTGGCCATGACGGGCGACGGTGTGAACGACGTGCTCGCGCTCAAGGACGCCGACATCGGCGTCTCGATGGGTTCGGGCTCGGAGGCGACCCGGGCCGTGGCCCAGATCGTGCTGCTCGACAACAGTTTCGCGACGCTGCCGTCGGTGGTCGGCGAAGGACGACGGGTGATCGGGAACATCACCCGGGTCGCCACGCTCTTCCTGGTGAAGACCGTGTACTCGGTGCTGCTCGCGGTGCTGGTGGTGTGCTGGCAGGTGGAGTACCCGTTCCTGCCCCGGCACCTGACACTCCTGTCGACCCTGACGATCGGCGTCCCGGCCTTCTTCCTGGCGCTGGCCCCCAACACAGAGCGGGCCAGGCCCCACTTCGTACGGCGGGTGATGCGGTACGCGATCCCGGGCGGGGCCATCGCCGCGATCGCGACCTTCGTCACCTACCTGATCGCCCGGCACCACTACACGGGTCCCGGAGCGCTGGACGCGGAGACCAGCGTGGCGACCCTGACACTGTTCCTGATCTCCATGTGGGTCCTGGCGATCATCGCCCGGCCCTATACCGGGTGGCGGGTCCTTCTGGTGGCCGCGATGGGCGTGGCGTTCCTGTTCGTCCTCTTCGTGCCGTCACTGCAGCACTTCTTCGCGCTGAAACTGGTGGGAATCACCATCCCGTGGCTCGCCGTCGGCATCGCGGCGGTGGCGGCGGTCGTCCTGGAGTTCCTGTGGAAGTGGGTCGACCGCCGGTTCCCGGCGTGACGCGGTACCCGGCGGGCACCGCGTCACCTGCTTGCGGTGCTTACCTCACGTCGACGTAGTCACCCGTGGCGTTGACCGCCGGGGTGGTCGAGGTGCCGGCGAAGCTGAAACG
>NZ_JAYWVC010000102.1:0-29019 GCF_036281785.1 Streptomyces chiangmaiensis
CTCCGGCAGCTCGGGGATGCCGCCTTGGTACAGGACGCTGGAGAACGAGGCGGCGCTGCTGTAGCCGAGGAGTGCAGCTACCTGGGTTGTGCCCAGCAGTTCGTCCGGATCCCCTTCGATCGGCACTTCGGGCAACGCGGCGCCTGGAGCGGACCTGCGTCGGCCCTTGCCGGGCCGGCTGGTGGCCCACTCGACTATGGTGGCGCGGCGCCACATCGGGCCCTCGACGTCCTCGTCGGGCTCGGGGAAGTACCCAGGCCGGTCGCGGATGTAGGCGTCGATGGTTGACATGCGGGCGTAGCCGAGAAGCCGGGCCGCTTCCCGCTTGGTCAGCAGCTCGTCCTGGTCGGCCTCGAGTACGGCGGCCGGCAGTGTGCGCTTCTTCGGGGCACGCTGCGCGAAGAACGCCGCGACCTCGTTGTGGCGCCAGAAACGCTTGCGGCCTTCGGTGTGCGCGACCGCGGGGAATCCGCTGCTCGGGTCGTTGCTCCACGCACTGATCCGGGGCTTGCTCGTGCCGAAATCCGCCACGATCTGCGCGGTGTCGACGAGCCGCTCGACGGAAGACATCAGGGTCCCCTTCGGAAGGAACGGCAAGGCGATGCCGCACCCGGACGAGCACGACAAGTTCCACAATGCCAAAATGGGTGCATTGCTGTCCATCCCGACGCCAAAACGGCCTACAGCACGTCCTCGCCCAGCAGACACACCCCGAAGCGCGCCGCATGCTCCTCCAACTCCGTGTACGCCATGGCCGCCGGCGCCGCCTCCCAGGTCACGAAGACGAGAGCGGAAACCGCCTCGCTGCGCTTCATCCCCTCCTCCCACGGCGCGCCCGCAGCGGCGCACCGCTCGGCGAGCAGAGCGTCGGACAGGCTCGCGGTCTCCCGGTCAACGCCGGCCCGGACGTCGGCGACGCCCTCGCACCAGGCGCGGTGACCCGTGGACAGCAAGTCGTGCAGCGTGTCCGGGTCGGTCACGCTCTGGGCCCGGGCTGCAAGATCAAGCAGCAGGGCGGTGGGATTCATGATCACGGTCATCTCCTCCGTCCAATGTAGTGGGGGCCCGCTGCCCGGAGGGGAAACCTCAGCGCAGCGAGCGGTAGTCATCAGCTGTGAGCGGTGCAGCCGTTGCACAGCGCGCGCCCGCCGCGGCGTGCCAGTTCGGGTTCCTTGCGCGGCTCCTTCGCCAGTGCCGCCCGCACCTGCTCCTCGAGGGCGGCGTGCTCCAGCTCGAGCCGGTTGAGGGCCGTCGCGTAGATCTCCAGGCGACTAGTAGGACTCCGTTAGGTTGAGATGGATCTTGCTGGGTGGCGTCTGGTCCGGGGTCGGGGCAGGGGCTGGTGGCATGTTGTGCACAGGCCGGTCCAGCAGTTCAGCACGTTTTGGAGGGCATCGAGGATCTGGTAAACGGGTGAGGCCGGTGTGCGATCGGGCGGGGGCGGTGGTGAAGAGCTCCTCCGCCGGACAGCAGGAACAGGCGGCGCACGTGGTACAGCGCCCACGGCATGTCCAGCTCCGCTCGAAGGCGTCCAGGCACGCGCGGTCCCGCGGCTGGGAGACCAGGCCTCGAGCAGACCACGTGAGGTGGGCGAGAACTGGACCCTCAGGAAGTTCATCAGCCGGCGCACGTCGGACGGGGAACGGCCCGCCGCCCCGGCGGCCTCATCGATGCGGGCGTTCATCTCCGGCAGCGACTCCGCTCCCTGCGGCAGGTACTCGATGGAGGGGAACCAGCCGTTGCCCAAGGCTCCGGTGAGGGCGAGCATCTTTGGCTTGTACGCCGGCAAGCGCACCCTCCTGGAGCTCTTCGAGAGCAAATCGCCAATCTCGCCCTCGAACACGGACTCAGCGCCTTCACCTGCGCGCCCCCGCCCAGGCGCGAGGCCGCGGGTGAGAACCTTTGGCCCGCCTTCGACCGCGATGACTCGGCGTTCGGGTCGTCTGTCCTGCCGGCACTCGCCGACCGGGTGGCCGGTGCCCGGGGCCAGGGGTGGCCCTGGCCCTCGTCTTCGCCGTCTGCCGGGTCGATCAGGGGACGGCGTGGTAGATGGACTTGTTCTGGAGGTAGGCGGCCAGGCCTTCCGGGCCGAGTTCTCGGCCGAGGCCGCTCTGCTTGTAGCCGCCGAACGGTGCGAGGGGGTCGATCCTGTAGCCGTTGATGCCGATGGTGCCGGTCTGGACGCGGCGGGCGATGTTGGTGCCGCGCTCGGTGTCGGTGGTGTAGACCGCGCCGCCGAGTCCGTAGGCGGAATCGTTCGCCAGGGTCACCGCGTCGTCGTCGCTGTCGAAGGGAATGACCGCGAGCACGGGGCCGAAGATCTCCTCCTGGGCGATACGCATCCAGTTCTCGACGCCGACGAAGACCGTGGGCTCGACGTAGTAGCCCTTGGGCAGGTGGGTCGGCCGGCCGCCGCCCATGAGCAGCTTCGCGCCCTGCTCCAGGCCGGAGCGGATGTACTGCTCGACGCGGTCGCGCTGGCGCTCGATGGCCAACGGCCCGAAATCGGTGGCGGGATCGAACGGGTCGCCGACGACGAGCGGGCTGAGGGTGTTGCGCAGTGCGTCGCACACTTCGTCGTAACGGTCACTGGCGACCAGGATCCTGGTGCTGAGCTTGCAACTCTGGCCGGATCCGGCGAGGCTGACGTCGATGATCTGAGCGAGGAAGACGTCCAGGTCGGCGTCGTCGAGGAGGATGGATGCCGACTTTCCGCCGAGTTCGAAGGTTCCCGGCTTCATCGCCTGGCCGCACTGCGCGGCGATCGCCCGCCCTGCGGCCGTCGATCCGGTGAAGGCGATCTTGTCGACGCCCGCGTGGGTGACCAGGGCGGCGCCGGCCTCACGGCCGCCGGTGACGATGTTGATCACACCGGCGGGCAGCGCGGCGGCTTCCGCCGCATCGGCGATGAAAGCCGTGCTGAGGGAGGTCTCCGGGGCCGGCTTGAGTACGGTCGTGCACCCGGCGAGTAGCGCGGGGGCGATCTTCATGTAGGCCAGGTTCAGCGGGCCGTTCCACGGCAGGATCAAGCCCGCCACGCCGATCGGCTCCTGCCGTACGACGGTGGTGCCGCGGGCCTCCTCAAAGGGGAAGGTCTCGGCGAGCGAGGCGTAGTACCTCAGCACCCCGGACGCGCTCTCGACCATCGCGGCACTGGTGGCCAGCGGCACACCGTTTTCGCTGGTGACCAGGCGGGCGGCCTGGTCGGCCCGCTGGTCGAGGCGGTCGGCCATCGCCACGAGGAAGGCGGAGCGCTGGACCGGCGTGAGTCCGGCCCATTCGCGCAGCGCGGCCCGCGCGGCCTGCACCGCGGCGTCGATGTCCTCGGCGTCGCCGTCAGGCGTGAATCCGATGACCTCTTCGGTCGCCGGGTTGATTTCGTGCATCCGGTCCTGTCCGTGGCTGGGCCGCCAGGCTCCGTTCACGTACATGGTGGTGCGGTCGGTGTCGATTTTCAGTGGTGTGGTGCTGTCGGTCATCGATGCCATCCTTTGCAGGGGCGTGAGGGCGGTCCTGGGCGGCAAGGCCTTGGCGGTTTCGGGGGTGCAGGGCCTTGCGCGGGGTGTTTACTGTTCGGCTCGGATCCAGGCTGCGACGCGTTCGCCGATGACGACGCAGGTGAGGTGGGTGTTGGCGCGCGGGATGGTCGGCATGACGGAGGCGTCGGCGACGCGCAGTCCGTCGATGCCGCGTACTCGGCCTCGCTGGTCGACGACTGCGTCCGGGTCGCTGTCCGGCCCCATGTGCGTGCCGCCTGCCAGGTGGACGTAGTGGAAGACGGTGTTCACGACGTGCTCGGTCGCGGTGTCGAGGTCCGCGAAGCGCTCGGACAGGTCCGCCACGGGCAGTGTCTGGCCGTCGTCGAAGATGGCCGATCCGTCGTGGTGGAGGGCGAGTTCGGGAGAGGCAGCGATGGCGGACAGGTGCCGCAGTCCCTCGATGAGCTTGTGCACGTCCTCGGGGTCGGTGGCGAGGTTGAGGCGGATGTCGGGCGCGGTGTGCGGGGAGCGGTCCGCTAGCTGAAGTACACCCGTGGATCGCGGCAGCATCAGGCTGGCCGACAGCCGCAGGGCGGGCTGCGCGGTGTTGTGGACGAGCATGCTTTGCATGTCGTTGCGGTCCGAGGAGCCGGAAGCGGTCCACTGCAGCACGTTCTCCCAGTACGGGGCTGCCGGGTCCGCGGGGCCGGCCGTACCGTTCAGGTTGATGGCGACCGTGGCGTGGTCGAGGAGGTTGGTGCCCACCCCGGGCAGGTCCGCCGCCACCTCGATACCGTGCGCGGCCAGTTCCTTGGCCGGGCCGATACCCGAGCGCAGGAGGATGGCCGGTGAGGCCGCCGCACCCGCGGCCAGGGTGACCCGGCGGGCCAAGGCCTCCTCACGAACACCGTCGCACACGAACTCGACCCCGGTCACGCGGGTGCCGTCCAGCAGCACACGGTCGGCCACGCACCCCGCCCTGATGGTCAGGTTGGGCCGGATACGGGCCCCACCCAGATAAGCCAGCGCCGTCGAAATCCGCATGCCGTACCGCTCGTTGGCCGGAGCCGGACCCACACCCGTGGAATCGGGCGCGTTGTGGTCTGCCGTGTAGCGGTGCCCCAGGCTCAGACAGGCCTGCAGGAACGCGGCGTGCACGGGCGCCAGAAGCTCCCGGGGCGTACGGTGGATCGGCGTGGGACCGCCCGTGCCGTGGAACGCCGGATCACCGGCCGCGTCGTCCTCGATCTGCCGGAAAACGGGCAGGAGCGTGTCCCAGCCCCACTCGTCGTTGCCCCGGGCGGCCCACGCGTCGTAGTCCTCGGGAAGACCCCGCAACGCTAGCCCCGCGTTCACCGCCGACGAGCCCCCCGTCACCCGGCCACGGGGATACGGCGCGCGCCGGCCGGGCACCACCTCCGCCGTGTAACCCCAGTCGTGATCGAAAGGCACGCGCCGGGTGGCCAGGAGACCGGCGGGGGTCTTTTGCGCGCTCGGATAGTCGTTACCCGCCTCGATCAGGAGGACCTGACGGTCCGGGTCCTCCGACAGACGCGTGGCCAGCACAGCACCCGCTGAACCAGCACCGATCACGATGTCGTCATAGATCATCTGACATTCCTTCGGGGATCAGCTGCACTGGTCAAGGCGGCCCAGCACAGGTGGGTATGAGAGGAGATCAGTGCAGGAAGGCCTTGAAGCGTTGCGGCAGTCACCGCACAGAAAAGGCCATGGGGGCAGATATCCGGGCGCGCGTGCGTCACCCGGGGTGATTCACTGATTGAACGCGACGCAACGGCGCCCACGTCGGCGGGTCCGAGTTTCCGCTACGGGCTAGGTCCGGCGGCGCTGCCATGGTATGGCGAGGCGTTCCACCATGCTGACGCCTCCGTAGGCCAGCGCGCCGAGGATGCCTGCTACGGCCATGACAGCCAGGCAGTCCTGGAGGGAGAGGATCTGCCAGGCGTGCCAGATGAGGTAGCCGAGCCCCTTGTCCGCGGCGAGGAACTCCACGGCGGTGGTCGATGTGAGGGCGAGTCCGGCCGAGACCCTGAGCGCACCGATGACCGCGGGCAGAACGGCGGGGAGGGTGATCCGCCGGTACAGGTCGAGGGTCCCTGTGTTGAAGCTGGCCGCGACGTCGCGATAGATCGGGTCGATCGACCGCACGGCACCCATGGTGCTGATCGCTACGGCGAAGAAGGGAGCCAGCGTGATCTCGAGGGCGTTGGCTTGTTCGTTGAGGCCGACCAGGATCAGGATCAGCGGGAACATGGCGATCCTGGGCAGTAGGTAGAGCAGCGCGATCACCGGATTGAGGATCCGGTGGGCGGTGGTGAACAGGCCCGTGGTGAGACCGACGAGGAGCCCTGCCACGACGGCCGATGGTCAGTCCGGCGAGGAATCGCAGGAGAGTCGCCTCCAGATGGGACAGGAGTCCCTCGTGCAGGAAGAGTTCGACGATGCGCGTGCTAACGAGGGTGGGAGGCGGGAGTATGCGTGCGTTGATGAGCCCGAGCCGGGCCAACGCCTCCCACAGGAGCAACAGAGCCAATGGGCTGGCCACCGGCCGCAGGAAACGGGCTGGGCTGGCGGTGCCGCTCTGTGTCCGCCCGGTGTGTGCCGGGGTGCCGGAGGACTTGGCGGGTCCGGCCGACTTGGATGTCAGGGTGGTCATGAGGCCTCCTCGCCGGATCCGCCGCGCAGCGACACGACCTCTTCGCGCAGTGAGTTCCAGATGGTCTGGCGCAGTTCCACGAAGCGGGGGTCGTTCCCGGGTCAGCTCCTGTGCGAACATGCGGGTGGACTTCACCGTCCACCGCAGCGGCGACATCGGGTCGCCCCGTACATCCGGCTCGACCAGCGCCAACAGTGCCGGCCGCAGCCCCGGATTCAGATCCGCGACTCGTTTGCGGCCGCCGCCCGGACGCCGCACCCGCCCCAGTGGCTCCTCACCGGCCTCAAGTTCGAACACGCCCTTGCGGACCGTCGTCTCGCTGACCGCAGCGGCCTGCGCCACGGCCCGGACACCGCCGTGTCCCAGCGCCCGAGCCTCCGCAGCCATCAACAGCCGTCGCTGCCGCTCGTCAGGTGTGGGATCAACACCGCGAACTTCACAGCGAGTTGATCACGAATCTCGTCCGGGATGCGCATTCCACACCAACGAGCCTCAGGACGGGAAGCAACACCTTGATTCCCTGCAAGCCCTTAGACGGGAGGAGCCTGCGGCGGATCGAAGATTGCGAGGAAGACCAGGTCCGCGCTCCCGGTGTTCTCGAGGCTGTGGGGGAGGCCTCGAGGGACCTTCACAACCGAGCCTGACCGCATCTGCCAGAGCCGGTCCTCGATCCGCACCTCCCCGCTGCCACTGATGATGTAGAAGGCGTGGTTGTGGGCGTCCACATGTGTCTCGGACCGGCCGCCCGCGCTGATTCGGGCGAATTTCGCGCGGTAGGCACTAGTGTAGTCGTCGGTGATGACGTCGGGAGTGAAGGCGAATTCTGCGCCTAGACCCGGGGTGTCCGCGTCGCTCCATTCGATATCCTCGAGAGCCTGTACGTAGTCCATTTCTGCCTCCAACTGTGTGATGGGAAGCGCCGGTGCCCCCGTCGGGATGAGATGTGTGACGGGTGGGATGCCGCCGGCTGTGCACCCGGTCACCGGATCCGCGGGCTCAGCCGACGAGGTCGACAGAGAACTTGTCAGCCGATCGGACCTGCGAGATCAGCCCGGCGTGCGCGAGGCGCTCCTGGACGACTTTGATCGACTCAGCGGGGATAACCGCGTTCTTGGCAAACGCCCTTTTCTCAGTGATGAGCAGCGAGTAGAGCCGTTTCGTCGTCTGCGGGTCCAGCTTGGTATTGCTGGCCAGGATCGCTGTGGCACGCTGTTCGTTGGCCGGGTCAAGCAGCCAGTCGATCGCCTCCGCGTAGGCGGCGACGAACTGCCGCAGCCGGGGCTTGTTGGTCCGTAGGGCCTCCTCGGTGGCCACGAACGAGGTGAACGCAAAGTCGGGGAACTCCTCGCCGAGATCCACGACGACGTTGTTGCCCTCGTCCTCAGCCTTGAGATCGAGTGGTGAGGCCACGACCACGGCATCGACCGATTTGGCCTTGAGCGCGGCATAGCGCGTCGCCGAGTTCGCCGCGGTGAAGACCGGCACCCAGGCTTTCGCGCTGATCCCGTGCCGCTCGAGCAGTTCCTGCAACAGGTAGTAGGTGGAGTCGTCCTTGCTGACGACCGAGATCCGCTTGCCTCGTAGTTGCTCGATGCTGGTGATGTCGGGACTGGCCACGACGCTGCTGCTGTAGTACAGCTCGCTGGCACAGATCATGCGCAGCTTGGCACGGCGCTCGGTGGCGACCTGGATGGCGCGCTCGACCGGCGCCTCGCCGGCGTCGACCTCGCCGGCCAGCGTCTGCTGGATGCTGTTGCTCGAGCCGCCGGTCTGCACCGGCTCGATAGCCAGGCCATGCCGGGCATCGATGTCCTCGTCGAGCATCACATAGGCGGGCCACTGCGAGGCAGACTGCGAGATGAGTCCGAGGGTGAACTTGGCGGGTGCCGCTTTGGCCCCTGGCTGCGCAGGGACAACATCGGCCGGGCTTCCGCACGCCGCGATGGTCAGGCCCAGCAGGCCAGCGAGCAGCGTTGCCCTCCAACGAACACGGGAACGACCAGCCTTGCGCGACAATCGAACGCGATCAGGATTGGACACGTCTGGACTCCTTTTGCGCTTCACCACTGATAAGGGACCAAACCTGTTCGACCAGCTCACCGAAGGCGGCCGAACGTTTCATGTGCAGGTCGCGTGGTCGTGGCAGGTCGACGTCCACGACGCGGATGACGCGTCCGGGGCGGGAGCCGAGAACCAGGATGCGATCGGCGAGCAACACGGCCTCATCGATCTGGTGGGTCACGAACATGACTGTCTGGCTGCGTTGGTGCCAGATCCGCAGCAGCTCCTCCTGCATCACCTCGCGGGTCTGCGCGTCCAACGCGGCGAACGGCTCGTCCATCAGCAGGACCTCGGGTTCCACCGCGAGTGCGCGTGCCAGATTCACGCGCTGGCGCATGCCGCCGGAGAGCTGGTGCGGCTGGTAGTGCGCGACATCCTCAAGCTCCACCAGTTCCAGATACCGCCGCGCCTTGGCTCGGGCCTGCTCGCGCTTGAGCCCGCCCATCTCGAGGCCGAAGCCAATGTTGTCGAGCACACTCCGCCACGGCATCAGGGAATCACCTTGGAAGACGACGGCCCTGCTGCGGCACGGCTCGGCCACCGGCAGCCCATTCACGTGCACCTCGCCGGAGGAAGCCCGGACCAGGCCGTGGACGATCTTGAGGAGAGTGGTCTTCCCACAGCCACTCGGTCCGACCACCGCATAGAACTGTCCGGGCTCGACGCGAAAACTGATGGAGTCGAGAGCGATCCGGCCGTTGTAGGACTTTGTCACACACTTGGCGTCGATGGAGCCGGTGACGGCCCCTTCCCTGGCGATGTCGGTGCTAGTCATTATCTGCTCCGTTGTCGAATGCCCAGGAAGCCGTGCGATGTTCTATCTGACGCACCAATTCCATAAAGGTGATACCCAGGAGCATGAGGATGCCGACGCCGAGAAAGATCCTGGCGGTGTCGAAATTGAAGCTAGCCTGGGTGATGGCAAAGCCGACTCCCGAACGGGCGCCGAAGAGTTCGGCGACCACGACTGCGGCGATAGCGTGGCCAACGGCGATCCGGATCCCGGCGAGTGTGGCAGGGACGTTGGCCGGGATCAGGACTTTCCAGAAAGTCGCCATTCGTGCCGCGCCGAAGGACCTCGACACCTCAAGCAGTGTCCGACTGGTCGTCCGCACGCCACTGGCCACGCTGATCAGAACCGGGAAGAACACTACGATGGCCACCACGGCAACCTTGGAGGCCATGCCGATGCCGAGCCAGAGCACCATCAGTGGAGCCAGCGCGATCAGCGGCGCACTATAGCTGGCCGCGATGAACGGGTCGGCGTAGTCGCGCACCCGCGCCGAAGCACCGACCAGCAGCCCGAGCGCGATACCCGAGGAGATCCCGATCACCATCCCGAGTGCCACCTCGGTGAGGCTGACGCGAAGGTTGGTCAGCAGCTCACCGCTGCTAAGGTCGGCAAGGAACACGTCCGCCACCTCGAGAGGCCCGGCGAGCAGCAGCGGGTCCTTGACGATCAGCGAGGCCATGGCGTGCCAGCCGAGGACAAGCGCGGCGACGGAGATGATGCCTCGTCGTGTTCGCGCGGACGGACACCACGATCGCGAACGCACCTTGCTGATGACGTTGGGCACTTGCGCGGTATCGGGGAGAGTTTTGCTCATGTGCCACCTCCTAGAGAGGTCGGATGTTTTCACGGCGTGGTCGGTTGGGTCAGAACCGTGAACAACGGCATGACGTCTCGTCAGGATTTTGCGTCGTGCGGATAATTCTCGGCGCGCAGTATGTAGCGCTGGATCTTGCCGGTGTTCGTCTTCGGTAGGGAGTCCACGAACTGAACGGCCCTCGAGTATTTGAATGGCGCAATGGCCCGCTTGACGAAGTCCTGGAGCTCGCGAACCTTCGCCTCGTCGCCCGGGACGCCGTCGCGCAGGACCACGAACGCCTTGACAATCGACCCGCGCTCGACATCGGCGATACCGACCACGGAGGCTTCCCGCGTGTCGGGGTGCCGTAGGAGAGCGTCCTCGACCTCTGGACCCGCGATGTTGTAGCCGGAGGAGATGATCACGTCGTCGTTGCGGGCCTGGAACCAGAAGTAGCCGTCGGCGTCGCGGACGTAGGTGTCTCCGGTGAACGAGTTGGCTCGGCGGGTGCCTTCGACGGGTATAAGACGTCCAGCGAACACGGTGGGCCTCCTACTTCCCGAACCTGCTGCCGGCTACGTACGGCGGGTCGTAGACGACCAGGAAGACGAGGTCGTCGTCCCCGGTGTTCACGAAGCTGTGGACCTTGCCCTTGGGCACCTTCACGATGGTTCCGGGCACCAGGTCCGCGCTCTCGTCGGCGACCTGTACAGTGCCCGTGCCGCGGATGAAGTAGAACGCGTGGTTGTAGGGGTCCCGGTGCGGCTTCGAGCTGCCGCCCGGGCCGATGAGGCCCAACTGCGCGCTGTAGAGGTCCGTGTAGTCTTTGTCGATCACGCTCTCGCTGAACGCGAAGCCGACGCCGGGCACGCGGGGGTTGTCGAGCTTGTTCCAGATGATGTCGTCGGGTTGGACTATGTGGCTCATCACTTCGTCCTTCCGGGCTGAGGCACGTCGGCCGCGCCGATCGGCGCTCCGAGCTGGTGATAGGTCGAGTTGTGGCAGACAAGGGGTGCGGCACCCTCGATCGCGAGGGCACCGTGGTCCCGTACGTGGCCGACGAAGATGGTGTGGTCCCCGCCCTCGTACTCGGCCCACTTGTCGCAGACCATCCACACGAGGGCGCCCTCGATCATGGGGCAGCCCGACTGACGTGTCATGGGTACGTCGAGGGTTGCGGGACTCCACGGACGCCTGGCGTAGAAGTCCGCGATCGGACCCTGGTGCGCGCTCAGGATGCTGATGCCGAAGGTGCCGTTCGACTGCGCGAGCAGCCGGTGCATCTTGCCGGGCTTGTTGACGCTGACGGAACAGAGTTGGGGCTTGAGCGACACCGAGGTGAAGGAACTCGCCGTCATGCCGTAGACGCCGTCCCCGTCGGGGATCGTCACCACCGCGACGCCGCTGGGGAAGTGCCGCAAGGATGTGCGGAACCTCAGGAGTTCCTGCTCATCGGGATCGTTGACGTCAGAAGGTGCCTGTACTGTCATGAACCTCTCCCGTTAAGACTCCACTCCCGTTCGCGGGGACAGCGAGCAGCGTGCCGTAGTAGTCGCTGATGGCCGCGCCCACCTCGATCAGGCGGGGAGCGATGGACATTGCGTGGTCGATGGGGAACCGGGTCTGTGGCCCGCCGATGCCGAGGGCTCCGACGGCTTGGCCATCGCGGGCGCGTAGCGGAACGGCGATGGTGCAGACGTTCGCCCGGGGGTCGGCGACCACGGCGAACCCCCGGGCCCGGACTGTGGCGAGTACGTCCTCGGCAGCGGCGGGATCGCTGGGTGAACCGGCGCTCGCCGCCGCCTCCATGGCGATGTCGAGGCGCTGTCGCTGTGGCAGCCAGGCAATCAGGCACTGGCCCATCGAGGAGGATATCGCCGGCGTACGCTCGCCGATGTTGATGCGCGGGTGTACCAGGTGGCGTGCCGGGATCCATTCGACGTGCATCACGTGTGCGCCGTCGAGGACACCGAGAGCGATGGTCTCGCCGACTTCGGCGGCGAGTTCCTGCATGTGAGGCTTGGCCAGCTCGCGCAGCCGCAGCCGGCGCATCGGTGCCTGACCCCACTGGAAGAGCCGCAGCGCGACCCGGTAGGAGCGGTCGCTCGGATCCTGCTCGACGACTCCGACCTCCGACAGGGCGCCCAACAGTCGCTGCACCGTCGAGGGCGCCAGATCGAGCTTGCGGGCCAGCTCGTTCACGCCTGTTGCGCCGGACTGTGCCAGTTCCTCCAGCACGGCCATGGCTCTGGCGACCGATTGAACTCCTGACAAGGCTCAACCTCATTCCACGATGCGGCATGACCGTCCCGGTACCTAGAACATTACGCATCCATGACGAGCGTCGCAATACCTCTATACGGCTAATGTGGAACGAGATTGCTCCTCGCGCGCCACACCCGATCCGCGAGCAGGCAGGGTGTGACCGGCTTGCGGTCGACGGGAGTTCGCGGCACCCCGTGGAGATATGGCGCCTTCTTGACTGTCGCCATGAACGCTGCATACTTGCTCATCGGGTCGCGTGGGTGCGGTCAGCGCCGGAGCCGGCGAACGCACGGATCACGCACTGCGGACGTCAACGG
Organism: Streptomyces chiangmaiensis; assembly: GCF_036281785.1. Lineage (NCBI taxonomy): Bacteria > Bacillati > Actinomycetota > Actinomycetes > Kitasatosporales > Streptomycetaceae > Streptomyces > Streptomyces chiangmaiensis. Next base: position 12,389 of record NZ_JAYWVC010000102.1, read on the forward strand.
ACCACGCCACGGGGACCAAGGCCCCGTTCACTACGGCGCGACGTCCCTCCCGGCGCCAGGGCCACACCCATCGAGGAGTTGACCAATGACCGACGGGACAGATACGCAACGCATCCGGGTCGCCGTCGCCGATCGGCGCCAGGCCGCGGACGACATCGTCCTGCTGCGCCTGGAGCCGGTGGACGGTGGCGTGCTCCCCGACTGGGAACCGGGCGCACACCTCGACCTGCATCTCCCATCCGGCCTGACCCGGCAGTACTCCCTGTGCGGCGACCCCCGGGACACACGGTCGTACACCGTGTGCGTGCAATGCGAGCACCAGGGACGCGGCGGTTCCCTCGAAGTCCACCGCGCACTGCAACCCGGGGCGGAACTGTTCGTGCGTGCGCCGCGCAACCACTTCCCGCTCGTTGAGGCGATCTCGTTCGTCTTCATCGCGGGCGGCATCGGCGTCACGCCGATCAAGGCGATGGTCGACGAGGCCCAGCGCCGGGGTACGCGGTGGAACCTTGTGTACGGCGGGCGCAGTCGCGGCGCGATGGCCTTCGCCGACGAGCTGGGTGCCCATGGCTCCGGCCGGGTTCGCCTGGTCCCTCAGGACGAGGAAGGGCTGATCGACGTCACCGGCCTGGTGGCCGGCGTGCCGGAGGGTGCCCATGTCTTTTGCTGCGGGCCCGCCGGACTGATGGCCGCGGTGATCGAGGCGTGTGCTGCCGCGGGGCTGTCGGACCGGCTGCACCTCGAGCGGTTCACGGCCGCCGAAGACCCGCAGGCGGCTCCCGACGACGGTACGGCCGACGCGGAGTTCGAGGTCGAGATGCGGGCGTCCGGCGTGACGGTCCAGGTCGGTGCCGGACAGAGCATCCTGGAGGTCGTCCGCACGGTGCGTGATGACGTCGACTTCTCCTGCCAGGAGGGCTATTGCGGCACCTGCGAGACCAAGGTGCTGGGAGGGACGCCAGAACATCGCGGGAGCTTGATGTCACCGGAGGAACATGATGCGGAGGGAACCATGCTGATCTGCGTGGGGCGTTCCCGTTCGGACCGCCTGGTACTGGACCTCTGATCCTCGGCAGCCCTCATGCCGGCCGGTGTCATGCCGTCTCGGTCTTTTGACCGACACGGCTGACGCCAGCTGTGCGCTGGGAAGGGCCCTGGGAGCCACGTCCCGGATGCCGGCCGAGGCGACGCCGATGCCCGATACCGTGAATCCGGATCCGGTTACCGAATCCCCGGCCTCATATGCCGGGGATTCGGTGTGCCGGCTCGTGGCACTGGTGCCTGCCCCCGTATCGATCCTCGTCGGGGAACAGGCACCAGCACAGCGAGCGGAAGACGGCCACGGACGCGCCTTGACCACCGACCGCCCGCTTGGCTCATCCGCCGTCAGTTGGTCTCCGGGTCCTGCGGAACCCACGGATCGCCGACGGCATCAACTCCGTGACGCGGGGGAGATCCGGCGGCGGGGTAAGGCCCCTGGACCAGTGGTTGCAGGGACGTTGTGTTGTGATGAAGGCGGAAGACGTCGAATCGGTTGTAGTGGCCGATGATGTCGTGCATCTGCTTGGGCTGAATGCACTTGGCGAGATCGACCTCTCCGTAGACGATGCCTTCCTCATCGATGAGCGGCTCCGTCACCGGCTGCCCGTCCGGACCGAAGATGCCGGACAGGGCGCTGCGCGGCCGGCGCATCATCTTCGCGATGTCGGCGCGGTCGCCCGCCGCTATCTCGATCATCTCCTCGGTGATCGTCGAACAGGACACGATCGAGAAGAGCTTGCCCTCGAAGCTGTGTGCCGCGGTGCGAATGGCGATGGCCTGCGACATGTCGTAGTCGGCCGGCGCCACCGGCAGCGAGATGTAGTTGGCGACATGGATGAGCTCTCCCTGTGCCAGCAGTGCGAAGCGGGCAAGGGTGTTGGTGTTCTCGCCGCACGCCAGGACCCCGAGCGGACCGACAGGTGTCTGGTGGACCCGCACGGAACCGCCGTCGCCGCCCGTCCAGGTGAGCTTCTCCGCCCAGGTGGGCACCAGCTTGCGGTGCACCCCGAGGAGCGAGCCGTCCGGACCGATGGTGAGCACGGTGTTGTACAGGACGCCCAGGCTGTGCGGGCCGCGTTCGTTCACGCCGATGACGACCGTGGTGCCCGTGGCGGCCGCGGCGGCCCGGAGTGTGTCCACGTGGGGGCCCGGTACGTCGATCGCCGACCGGTACAGCTGCTCGTACCAAGGGGAGCCCTGGACGGGGTTGAGTGTCCAGTTCCAGTAGGGGTAGCCGGGGACGAACACTTCGGGAAACGCGATCAGTTGGGCGCCGTTGCTGGCTGCCTCGTGGATCAGCGCGACGGCCTTGTCCACGGTGGCGGACGTATCCAGGTAGACCGGTGCCGCCTGGATCGCGGCAGCGGTGAACGGCTTCAGATCCTCCACGATGTGCTGCATGCCCATGGTCATCAGATCCTCTCGGCAGCGACCGGCTGCCAGCGCTGGTGGATGTCGGTCACCGGCTCCGGGCGGAGAGTGAGAACGGGACGCTGCCGGCCTCCCAGAGCCGGGAGAGTACTGCCGGGCCGCAGATGGTGCGGCCAGTGAGCGGCAGGTCCGGTGTACCGCGCGGCCGCGGCCGCGTGCAGTGTCCATGCGGGGTCGTGCAGCTGGACACGACCGAGTGCTATCAGGTCCGCGCGACCCGCCAGGAGGGTCGTGTTGACGTCGTCGTACGAGGAGTAGCCGCCGACGGCGATCGTCGGCACGCCGGTTGCGGCACGGATGCGCGCCGCGAACGGCGTCTGGTAGGTGCGGCCGTACGCGGGACGCTCCCACGGGACGACTTCGCCGCTGGAGACCTCGATCGCGTCCGCGCCGTGCGCGTGCAGTTCGGCCGCGATCGTGACGGCGTCCGCCATGGTCGTGCCGCCCTCGGCCCAGTCGACGGCGGAGATCCGCACGATCAGGGGCTTGTGACGGGGCCAGCTCTCCCGTACGCGGTCCACGACTTGCAGCGGGAACCGAAGTCTGCCGGCGAGGTCACCTCCGTAGCGGTCGTCGCGGTGGTTCGTCAGCGGTGACAGGAACGACGAGAGCAGGAAGCCGTGTCCCGCCTGGATCTCCAGGACGTCGAAGCCCGCGGCGTCGGCGCGCAGGGCCGCGCCGGCGAACTCCTCGGCGACGCGCTCGAGGTCCGCTCCCGTCGTGGCGTGCGGGGCGGGGTGATCGGCCCAGGCGTCGGCGGAGGGACCTTCGGTGTGCCATGCGCCGTCGGTCAGCGCGCGGCCCAGCGGTCCGCGGTCCGGTACGCCGGTGGATCCCTTGCGCCCGCTGTGGCTGAGCTGAACGCCGATCGCAGCGCCGCTGTGGGCGTGCACCAGGTCGGTGATCCGGCGCCAGGCCGCTGTGTGCCTGTCATCCCACAGGCCCGGGCAGCGCGGTGTCACCCGCCCGCGCCGGCTGACCGCCGTCATGCCCGCGAGAACCAGGCCGGCACCTCCGAACGCCGCACCGCCCAGATGCACCAGCTCGGTGTCTCCGACCGTGCCGTCGGCATTCGCCGCGTAGGAGGCGACGGGCGCGGCGACCACGCGATTGCGTAGTTCGAGGTCGCCCAGCCGGAAGGGCTGGAGCAGCGGCGGCGTGGTGTCCCGGCTGCCGAACCAGCTCTCCAGCCGTGCCGTGTACTCCGCGTCGCGGGAGCGCAGATTGTCGTGCGTGACACGGCGGCTGCGGGTGAGCAGATTGAACGCGAACTGCTCGGGCTCCTGGCCGACCGACTGCTCGATCGTCTCGAACCATTCGAGGCTCGCCTGTGCCGCGCGCTGGGTGGATTCGACCACAGGTCTGCGGTCCCGCTCGTACGCTTCGAGCTTGTCGTGCAGGGCGGCGCCGTCCCTCTCCAGCGCGGCGGCCAGGGCGACTGCGTCCTCCATGGCGAGTTTGGTACCGGAGCCGATGGAGAAGTGGGCGGTGTGCGCGGCATCGCCGAGGAGCACGATGTTGCCGTGCCGCCAGGTGCGATTGCGTACCGTGGTGAACCGCACCCACTTGGAGTTGTTGGTGAGCAACCGCTGCCCGCCGAGGTGGTCCGCGAGCAGTTCGGCACAGCGAGCCACACTGGCGTGGTCGCTCTCGCCCGGGCCGAAGCCCTGAGCCGCGAGGACGTCGAAGCCGGCCCCCCGCCACGTCTCCTCGCCGACCTCCACGATGAAGGTGGAGCGGTCGGAGCTGAAGGGGTAGGCGTGGACTTGAAGCGGTCCGTGCGGTGTCTCCGCCACGATGAACCTGAAAGCTTCCAGCGCCCGGTCGGTCGCCAACCACATGTACCGGCAGGAGCGTACGTCCAGTGACGGCTGGAACACATCGGCGAACTTGGCACGGGTCGCGGAGTTGACTCCGTCGGCGGCGATCACCAGGTCGTACTGGCACGACAGCTCGTCGGCAGCCGGCGCCTGGGTGCGAAAGCGCACGTCGATGCCGAGTTCCGAACAGCGCTGCTGAAGAATCTGGAGCAGCCGCTTGCGGGATATCGCGGCGAATCCATGCCCGCCGGACGTCTGCACCTGGCCCCGGTAGTGGATGTCGATGTCGCTCCAGCGGGCGAACTCCGCCTCGACGGCGGCGAAGACGGCGGGATCGGCTCCGGCGATGCCGTCCAGGGTCTCGTCGGAGAACACGACACCGAAGCCGAACGTGTCGTCGGGGGCGTTGCGCTCCCAGACGGTGATGTCCCGCGACGGGTCGAGCTGCTTGGCCAGTGCGGCGAAATACAGGCCGGCGGGTCCTCCGCCGATGATGGCGATACGCATCACTGCGTCCTCTCGGCAGTGGTGGTGGGGTCGGTGCCCAATGCCTCACGCACCTGCTCGGGCCATGGGGTGGCCGACGGCGAGTCCGGCTCGGCGTGGGCGACGACCAGGATTCCTTCGGCGGCCACGCCTTCCCGGCCGCTGACCTCGAAGGCGTACGTCAACGATGTGCGGCCCAGCCTGACGACGCGCAGACGGGTGGTCACCGTCTCGCCGAACCAGAGGCGTGCGCGATAGCTGACTTCGTGGCGCACCCGGGGGGTCCGGCCGAAGAGCCAGTCGAGACCGTGGCCCCGCAGCAGTTCCGCCTCCGCCGCCTCGACCCAGCGCAGGACGGACGAGTGGTGCTGATGGCCCGAGGCATCCGTGTCGTGCCATTCGACCCGGTGCGTGACGAGGACTTCCAGGGGCGCGACAGGCCCGGACCGCGCAGCGGAAGTCCCCGGATCCAGTGGGTTCATCTCTTCCTCCAGCGTCTTGACACCGGCGAAGTTATAGCGTGACGATGACGAGCGTCAAGAATGCGAAATATCGCAGGGAGGTCGAGTGGCCATGACATACAGCGATGACGTCCTGGGCCGTGCCCGAGTCGGCGAGACACCGGAGTTGAAGGCGTACTACGAACGACTCGCCGGCCACGAAGCCGGAGCGCTGTGGACGGTCGCGAACGAGATCGAGCCGTGGTACCCGCAGCCCAAGTCGGTTCCCACGCACTGGTCGTACGCGGACCTGCGCCCCCTGGTGCTCGAATCCCTGGACCTGGTCAAGGCCGACGACGCCGGCCGACGTGTCGTCATGCTGGTCAACCCGGGGCGCAAGGACATCTCCGCCGCCGTCGGCATGCTCTACACCGGACTCCAGGTCATGGGCCCCGGTGAGTCCATGACCGCACACCGCCACCAGGCGGCTGCACTCCGCTTCGTGGTCGAGGGCCAGGGAGCCTGGACCGTCGTCGACGGACAGAAACTCAAGGTCGGACCGCGTGACTTCGCCATCACACCCAACTGGACATGGCACGAGCACGGTAACGAATCCGACGACGCCCCCGTCATCTGGCAGGACGGCCTTGACATTCCGCTGGTCAACGCGCACGACGCGGGCTTCTACGAGGTGCACCCGAACCACTATCAGGAGCGCGGCCAGGTCGTGAACTCCTCGCTGCTCACCTACGGCGCCGGTGAGCTGCGCCCCTACGGCTTCGCGGACGGCTGGACCAAGCCCTACTCACCGCTCTTCGCCTACCCCTGGGAACAGGCGTACCCGGCGCTGCTCAACGCGGCCAGGGCCACCGACGGCTCCCCGTACGACGGCGTCATCCTCGAGTACAGCAATCCCCTCACCGGCGGATCGGTGATGCCCACGCTCGGCGCACACTTGCAGATGCTGCGCCCGGGCGAAGCCACCCAGGCGCACCGGCACACCGGGTCGGTGATCTACAACGTCGCCAAGGGCAGCGGTCATTCGGTCATCGCCGGCCGCCGCTTCGACTGGACCGAGGGCGACATCTTCTGCGTTCCCTCCTGGGCCTGGCACGAGCACGCCAACGCCAGCGCCGGCGACGACGCGGTCCTCTTCTCCTTCAACGACTTCCCGGTGATGCGCTCCCTCGCCTTCTGGCGCGAGGAGGCCTACCTGGACAACGACGGCCACCAGCCGACCAACTGACCCACCGTCCACACACAACGAAAGGCAGACACATGCTGCTGGTCAGCTACAACCAGGACGGTGATCCGGCACGCCGGCTGGGCATACAGAGCGGGGACACCATTATCGACGTGGCGGAACTCGTCTCCGGCGCCGGCTCGGCCGTCCCGGGCCTCGGTCAGGCCCCCGCATCCGTGCTCGACCTCATCCAGGCGGGTCCCGATGCCCTCGCCGCACTGGAACGCCTGCTGACCCTGTCTGTACCGGAGACGGCACAGCGCCCCCTGGCCGAGGTGACGCTGGAGGCGCCGCTGCGCCCGGGAAAGATCATCGGTGTCGGACTCAACTACACCGAACACGTCGCGGAGTCCGCGCGCACCCTCGACACCGACAAGGAACTTCCACAGCGGCCCGTGCTGTTCAGCAAGCCGGCCACCGCCGTGACCGGTCCCGGAAAGCCGATCCTGCACAACGCCGATCTGACATCACAGCTCGACTGGGAATGCGAACTCGCCGTCGTCATCGGCAGGACCGCGAAGTCGGTGCGGCAGGAGGACGCTCTTCAGCACGTGTTCGGCTACAGCGTCATCAACGACATCAGCGCCCGCGACCAGCGGCGTTCCGGGCAGTGGTTCTACTCCAAGGGCCAGGACTCCTACGCGCCGTTCGGCCCCGCGATCCGCACCGCCGACGACATCGCCGATCCGCAGAACCTCGACATGTCCCTGCGTGTCAACGGCGAAGTGAAGCAGAAGGGCAACACCCGCCACATGCTGTTCCGCATCCCCGAACTGATCGCCGACATCTCCGCGGGAGTGACCCTGGAGCCCGGTGATGTCATCGCCACCGGTTCACCGGCCGGAGTCGGCGCGAGCTTCACACCCCAGCAGTTCCTCACCCCTGGCGACGTGGTCGAAGCGACCATCGAAACCCTCGGCACCCTGCGCAACCCGGTGGTGGACGCCCGATGAGCGAACGAGCTCGCACCTTCCGCATCGGACAGATCGTGCCGAGCTCCAACGTCACGATGGAGACCGAGATACCGGCGTTGTTCCGCGCCCGTGAGTCGGTCGCACCGGAGCGTTTCACCTTCCACTCCAGCCGCATGCGGATGAAGCATGTCGTCAAGGAGGAACTGGCGGCGATGGACGCCGACTCCGGCCGATGCGCGGCCGAGTTGTCGGACGCCCGCGTCGACGTGCTGGGATACGCCTGTCTCGTCGCGATCATGAGCATGGGCCATGGCTACCACCGCGCCTCCGAGGAGAAGCTGACCGCGGTCACCAAGGACAACGGCGCGCCCGCACCGGTCGTCACCAGCGCAGGCGCGCTGGTCGGCGCCCTGCACACCATGAAGGCCCGCTCGATCACCCTCGTCGCGCCCTATCTCAAGCCCCTCACCCAGACCGTCGTGGATTACATCCGCAACGAGGGCATTGAGGTCGGCGACCACACGGCGCTGGAGATCCCCGACAACCTGGACGTCGCCGCCCACGACCCGCGTGACCTCATCCCCATCGTCCGCACCTTGGACCACAGCGACGCCGACGCCATCGTGCTGTCCGCCTGTGTGCAGATGCCGTCCCTCGAATCCGTGCAGATCGTCGAGCAGGAACTGCAAAAACCCGTCCTGTCGGCCTCGATCGCGACGGCCCACCAGATGATGCGGGCTCTCGGCCTGCCGGCCATCGCCCCCGGCGCCGGCCACCTGCTGTCCGGCGCCTACGCGGACGCGCCGCTGCCGTCCCGCTGAGGCACATCCCGCCGAGCGTGCACCACGGCTGCCGCCTGCCAGGCGGCAGCCCGACACCCCCTCTCCTCGAGCCCCGGACACTCCCTGGAAGGGAGCCCCGTCATGCAGCTCTCCCCGTCCGCGCACCGTGACACGTTCTGCCGCGACAACCTGCCTCCCGTGTCGCAGTGGCCGGAATTCCATTTCGACCTCGCTGAAGTGCGCTACCCCGAGCGCCTCAACTGCGCCGAAGCGCTCCTCGACGAGACGATCAGACACTACGGAGCGAACCGACCCGCCCTGCGCACGCCGAACGAGACCTGGACCTACGGCGACCTGCGGCGGCACACCAACCAGATCGCCCAGGTACTCACCGAGGACCTGGGCCTCGTGCCCGGAAACCGTGTCCTGCTCCGCGGCCCGAACACCCCTTACCTGGTCGCCTGCTGGCTCGCCGTCATCAAGGCGGGCGGTGTCGTCGTGACCACCGTTCCGCTGCTGCGCGCGAAGGAACTGTTCCCGCTCATCGAGCTGACCCGGCCCGCACTCGCCCTGTGCGACCACCGCTTCGCGGACGAGATGCGCACCGCGGCCGGCGACGCCCTTCCCGTCCTCTACTACGGCGATGCCGGCGATGCGGACGACCTCACCGTTCGGGCATCCGGCAAGAGCGGCGAATTCACCGCCGTCGACACCGCCGCCGATGACGTCGTCCTACTGGGACCCACGTCCGGTACGACAGGCCGGCCCAAGGCCACCATGCACTTCCACCGGGATGTGCTGGCCATCGCCGACACCTTCTCCCGCCACGTGCTCAGGCCCACACCGGCCGACGTGTTCACCGGCACCCCGCCGCTCGGCTTCACCTTCGGCCTCGGCGGTCTGGTCGTCTTCCCCCTCAGAGCAGGCGCATCTGCACTGCTGCTGGAACGGACCGCTCCCACCGACCTCGCGGACGCGATCGCCGAACACGGTGCCACCGTCCTGTTCACCGCCCCCACGGCCTACAAGGCCATCCTCAACGCGGACCGGGCCGATTCCCTGAAGAACCTCCGCCGGTGCGTGTCGGCCGGTGAGCATCTCCCACTGCCGGTGTGGCAGGAGTTCGAGCAGGCGACCGGGATACGCATCATCAACGGCATCGGCGGTACCGAGATGCTGCACGTCTTCATCTCGGCGGCCGACGACGAGATTCGACCCGGCTCCACCGGCCGAGCGGTGCCCGGCTTCCGCGCCACGATCCTGGACGCGGACGGCAGCCCCGTGCCCGACGGAACCCCTGGCCGGCTCGCCGCCCAGGGCCCGACAGGCTGCCGCTACCTGTCCGACGAACGACAGCGGACCTACGTCCAGCACGGCTGGAACATCACCGGCGACGTCTACATACGAGACGCCGACGGCTACTACTGGTTCCAGGCGCGCAACGACGACATGATCATCTCCTCCGGCTACAACATCGCCGCACCGGAGGTCGAAGAGGCGCTGCTCGCCCACCCGGACGTCGCCGAGGCGGCCGTCGTCGGTGACCCCGACCCCGAGCGAGGCTCCATCGTGCACGCCTTCGTCGTCCTCAGGGAGGGCGTCGCGGCGGGCGAGGAGAAAGCCACCGAACTCCAGAAGTTCGTGAAGGGCACGATAGCCCCCTACAAATACCCGCGGGCCGTCACCTTCTGCGCCGAGCTACCGAAGACGGTCACCGGCAAGATCCAGCGGTTCCGACTCCGTACGACGGCGAACTGAGCGGTTGGTACGGTGGCTGGATGACCAGTGCATCCGCGGCCACCGAGCTGTCGGGCGAGGACACCCTTGCGCTGACGGAGCAGGGGACGACGTCCGTATCCCCGCGAACCTTCATCGTCACGTTGTACGGACTCTACGGCCGACGGCACGACGGATGGCTCTCCGTAGCCTCATTGATCGCCCTGCTTGGCGACCTGGGAGTCGACGAGCAGGCGGTTCGCTCCTCCATCAGCCGACTCAAGCGGCGCGGCATCCTCGAAGCGCGCCGCCAAGGCGGCCTGGCGGGCTACGAACTCTCCCCAGAGGCACGCGAGATCCTCCACGAAGGCGATGAGCGGATCTTCCGGCAGGAGCGCCCCAGCCTGGCCGATGGATGGGTACTCGCGGTCTTCTCCGTGCCGGAGTCGGAGCGCAGCAAGCGCTACCAGCTCCGGTCGCGTCTGTCCGGCATGGGCTTCGGCACGGTGGCGCCCGGCGTGTGGATCGCACCGGCCCATCTGTACGAGAGCACCTCGGCCATGCTGCGACGCCTGGATCTGACGGCGTACGTCGACCTCCTCCGGTCCGAGTACCTGGCGTTCGCGGCGGTGCCCGAGAAGGTACGGCAGTGGTGGGACCTTGACGAGCTGGCGCTGCGGTACGAAGCCTTCATCGCCGCGCAGGAGCCCGTTCTGGAGCGTTGGCAGAAGCACCCGTCGGCCGACGACGTCGCCGCGTTCGTCGACTACATCCGCGCGCTGACCAGCTGGCGGAGGCTTCCCTATATGGAGCCGGGACTGCCCGCGGAAGTACTGCCGGAGCGCTGGGCGGGCCTCCATGCCGCTCCACTGTTCTTCGCGCTGAAGACCGAGCTGGAGGGTCGAGCACAAGCCCACGTAGCCCGGACGTTGGGGCCGTGACCTGAGGTTGACCGGCCTGCCCGGGCCTCCTGCGAATGCGCGGGCTCGTCCAGGACGGGGGAACAAGAGCGCGTACTCAGCGCCGTCCGCCCTCCGGCCGTCCCGTCGGGTCGGGCGGGTACGGGCCGGCTGGGTCAGGCGTGTCGGACAGGCCGGGTCTGGCGTGGTGTCCGTGGAGCCGGTAGGCCATTTCGTCGGGTGCGTGCAGCATGCGGGCCTGCCGCCAGGCCGTGTCGTAGGGCAGAGGTGTCTTGCTGCGCCGTTGCAGGAGCAGAGCGTGCAGACTGGTGAGGGGGGAGAGCACGGCTCTCCAAAGGACAAGCTTCACGGTGAGAGTCCTTGTTCGCCACGTGCCAAGGGCCGTGTGATGGACGTCAGTTGGCGTGTGCCTGCGCCGCGGATGGTGTGCCGTCGTTGAGTGCGGCGACGGAGTTGAGCAGGGCGAGCATCGCCCGCTGTTGCTTGTCGGCGTCGCTGAAGCCGTCGCCGAGCTGTTCCCACTGCTCCAGCAGCGGATACCACCACTGGTCACAGGCTTTGATCGTGCGGGCCAGGCGTTGCAGCGCGGCAGTCTCCTCGTCCGGGAGGCGTCCGGGATGGCGTTCGAGGCGGTCGAGCACGACGAGGCCGGGGTGGTCGTAGAGCTGTGTCTTGAGGAATTGCAGGCGCCGAACGCGTTCGGTGTCCGCTGTGCGCTGCAACTGCGGAGGGAGTGCTTGGGGCCCGCCCTCCGGAGACCGTTGAGGACTTATGTCCCCAGACAGCCTCCTCAGCCCGGGGCCTCCGGGGCGGTCGTTGTGAGACAGCACTGCCGGGTCGGGGGCCCGCCTCCTACCCCTCCACCAGCGCGATTCCCAACGGCGTCCGCTCGTACAGCACCTTGTGCTTCTCCCGCCGGGAAGTGAGCAGCCTGGCGTCGCGCAGCGCGTGCAGGTGTGCTGATACGGACGACGGCGTCAGGCCCAGCCGGGCTGCCAGCGCCGAGGTCGAGGCCGGTTCCGCGAGCGCGGCAAGCACCGACGCCCGGCCCGCTCCCAGCAGCCGACGCAGCGCGGCGGAGGGCTCGGGGCCGCCCACTGCCCACAAGCCTCCGATACCCCGGGCCGGGTAGACCAGCGTGGGCTGCCACGGGGGGTCGAAGCCGCTGATCACCTCCGGCCAGGCGAAGACGCTCGGCATCAGCAGCAGGCCCTCGCCGCGCAGCGTGCGCACGTGGTTGCGGTGGCGCCGCACCGTCAGGGTGCCGTCCGACCAGGACACCTCGGGGTGCAAATCGGCGAAGAGCGAGGCCAGCCCGCCCTTGGCCAACCGCCTTGCGTGGAAGGCGATGTCCGCCTCGAGCAGGGTGCGCAGCCTCGGCCAGTGCGGCGCTACCAGGGCTTGCCAGGCCTGCTCCAGGAGGGTCGCCAGGTCCTGCACTGCCCGAGCTGGATCCGCGAGCAGCTTCTGCCCGGTGATCGTGTGCAGTGCCCCGCCGTCGGCCAGCGCCCGGTGGATCTCGTACCGGGCCACCTCGGGGTCCGTCACTCGCACCGCCGAGATCTCGTCCGCGAACCTCGTGTCGAGGCCCAGCGGTGGCGGGCATACGAAGTCCGGGGTGTAGCCCGGCTCGGGCATGAGCAGCCAGAGCGGCAGGAGGTCGAGCGCGCGGGCGGCCTCGGCGCTGCGGCGCAGCCACGGCAGGTGGTAAGGCAGCGACTTGGCGGGTCGGTCCAGCGTGCGCACAGCTTGGTGGGTTTCCCAGAGCGGGGACAGCGCGAAGCGGCAGTGCAGGAGGTCGTCGGCACCGAGGCGCATGATGTGTGGCACGCTGTGTGGCTCTCTCACCTGTTTGTTCGCTTCTTTGACCGCCTGCTGCAGACACGTTCCGCAGGTGCGGGATGCGGCGTCGCCCACAGCGTGACGTCCAACATTCGGCCAGGGGCGAAAGTCTAGGCCACATCCCCTCGGAGCCTCAGGCTGCGACCGTGACCGCACCCACTGCAACCACCAAATCCCCGCCCCGCCGCGCCGGCTACCGCGACGTCTTCGCCGTCCGCGAGTTCCGCGCCGTTTTCGCCGCCCACGTGCTGTCGCTCTCCGGCACCGTGGTCGCTGTCATCGCCCTCGCCGTGCTGGTCTACCGCGACACCGGCTCCGCGCTCCTCACCGCGCTGTCCTTCGCCCTCTCCTTCCTTCCCTACGTCCTCGGCGGCGCTCTTCTCGCACCGCTTGCCGACCGCTACCCCGCTCGGCGGGTCCTCGTCGCCTGCGATCTGGTCTGCGCCACAGCCACCGCCCTCATGGTGCTGCCGGACACGCCCGTCCCCGCACTCCTCGCCCTGCAGGCCCTCACCTCCTTCGTGGCACCCCTCTTCAGCGGCGTACGGGCGGCGAGCCTCGGCGACATACTGCACGGCGACGCCTTCGTGCTCGGCCGTTCACTGATGCGGATCGTGGCGCAGAGCGCGCAGATCGGCGGGAACGCCGGCGTCGGCCTGCTGCTGGTCGTCATGCCGCCGCGCGGCGCGCTGCTGATAACCGTTGCTGGCTTCCTCGGCTCAGCGCTGATCCTGCGCTGCGGTACCCGGCAGCGCCCGCCCACGGCGCGGGAACGCGCCACCGGAGGCACCCGGGTACTGCTGCGCGACAGGCGGGTCCGCCGGCTGCTCGCGCTGTTCTGGCTGCCGCCTGCCTTCATGGTGGTGCCGGAGGCGCTGGCCGCGCCGTACGCCACGGAGCTCGGTGTGGGTACCGCGGCCGTCGGGCTGCTGCTCGCCGCGAACCCAGTCGGGTCCGTGACCGGCGAGCTGCTGGCCGGTGGACTGCTGCGGCCTGCGGCACGCGAGCGGCTCGTACTGCCCCTGGCCCTGGCCGGGCTGCCCCTGCTCCTGCTCTTCGCCGCTCGGCCCGGGCTCACGTCGGCGCTGCTGATCCTGTGCGCAGCGGGGATGACCAGCGCGTACAGCCTGGGCTTGGACCGCTGGTTCTTCGATGCGCTGCCCGAGGAACTACGGGCACGCGGGATGACCCTGCTGACGGCGGGGCTCATGACCGTCCAGGGGCTGGGGATGACGCTCGGCGGGCTGGTGGCGGAGTACGTGCCGACGCACGCGGTGCTGGCGGGCGCGGGCGGGATCGGGGCGCTGTGCGTGCTCGCCATCGCACGCTCCGTATACCGAGCGGTGGTCGGGCGACCGGGGTCTGAGACAGGGCCGACCGCCATGTGATCGGCTTGTACTCCCAGGCGGTGGTCCTGCACGTCAACAGCGTCGGCAACGCCATCGCCTGCCTGAAGCACCTCTACGCCGCAGACGCCCGCCGCTTTCCGACTCTACGGCTTGCCGCGCTGTGCGGTTTGCTGGTCATCAGCCGGGGTGCGCGGGCCGGGGACGTTGGCTTCTGCGGCGAGGTCGAGACGGCGATCCATATCGAGGTTGACCTCGCCGTACGGGCGGACGTGGGACCGCGCAGTTGTACGACCTTGGACTCACCCACACGGGTGACACCCCACAAGATCACCGCCGTTTGCGGCTGGTGACAGCGTTCTTACCGGCACCCCGGAATGGGCGCCGGATGCGCGGCACCCACCGGCAAACGTGGGTCTTCCACTTCGAGGTGCTCATGAATGCCCTTCCGTGGGGCGGTGGGTGGTGTGGCGAGCTCCCCTCGCCGGCGCAGCTTGGGCGAGGTCTCCTTGGCCGCGCGGTCTGCTCCGCAGACGCGACGCGCTGCCGCTACGCGGCAGGGGCCGGCGGGGAGCGCTCCGCGCTCGGGGGCCCCGTGCGGCCACTGCTGGCCGGTGAAGGGTAGGGCGGGCACCTGTGGGGGAGTTGGGGTGCCCGCCCGGCGGTCAGAGGGTCAGACCGTGGTGAGGGCGAATGCCTTCTCCATCAGGTCGTTCGCCGCTCCGCTGATGACCCGCTCGGCGCGGGCGGCGGCCTTGTCGGCGTTCGTCTTGCCCCGGGCCGGGGCAACGTGGTTGGCGTACTCGGTCAGGGCGTTGTATCCGGCCCACCGCGTGCCCCGGATACCGGCTTGGGTGTCGGCGTGCTCGAACAGGTTCGAGATCGCTCCCCAGCGCTGGCGCTGGTTGGTCTTGGCGCGGGCGTGGTCGCTGGCCTTGACCGGCCACAGCTCGTCGACCACCGACTTCAGCTCGCTGAGCGTCATCTCGGCCTCGATCATGCGCTGAGCGGCCTTCTCGAACTCCTCGGCGTAGCGGAACGTCAGACCGAGGGCGGAACGGGCCTGCGCGATGCGGGCCTTGGCTCCGGCTGTGTGCCGGACCACGAACGAGGAACGGGCCCCGTGGATGGCCGCGCGCATGGTGTTCGCGCACACCACCCGGACCGGCGTCACCACGATACGGAACGCGCTGCCTCCGTCGTGGCTGTTGAACGCCGCGATATACAGGTCAACGTCATCGTCCCGGCCGATGGTGAGGCTCTGCGGCATCTTCATGGTCAGAAACACCTGACGGCCGTTCTTGAGCGATCCACCGGTCTCGAAGTGCGCGCCGGACTCGTTGGCCAGCAGGTTGAGGAACTCGGCGTGCTCCTCGTTCTGCACGGGGTGGTAGTCGCTGCCGACCACTCCGAGCGTCTGTGTGCGGCCGGTCTTCGGGTGCGTCCGCGCGGTCGCGAAGTGCTGCGCGACCTCCACCGGCGTGGTGCCGTCGGCCGTGAGCTCGGTCGCGGTCAGGGGCAGCAGACGCACGTTCCACCCGGACAGGGACGCGAGGCGCATGGCCTCCTCGGCGGTCATCGCGCCCTCGGTGACGGTGCCCAGCTTGTGCCACGCGCTCTCGTTGGCGGAGACGAACGCGGCCGTGCCGTCGGTGAACTGCTCGACTTCGTGAGCCACTTGGGCTTCCCTTCGGTGATGAACTTTTGGTGGTCCGGGAGGGAGCCACCCTGCCGAACTAGTTCCACAATACCTGGTTATGAGAGTGGGGCAACCGAATAAATCTCCGGCGTGCCCCACCCTGGGGTAACGCCCTGACCTGCGCCTACGGCATCTGGAAGTGCTGCGGCAGGGCTGTAACGCTCTCCGCGTGCACTCCACTGAGCGCGGTGCGCAGCTCGCCCCTCGTGTAGCCACTGAGGCGGTACCTCACGGATTCCCGTCCCTGGGCGTCGAGTTGGCGGTCAATCTGCGTCACCCAGTACCGCCCGTGGCAGCATTCCTGCGACCCGTGATAGCTGACCAACTGCCCGATGCAAGGGCCGCTCTCATCGTCCAGGGCGGCGGCCACGTTAGACAGAGCCGTCCCGAACGTATGGGGCGGCAACGGCACGTCGGCCAGCGCGGGCCCCGTGTGACCGGTCCGCACGCCCCAGACCCAACCCACCTCGAACAAGGGGCGGGCCAGCTGGCGCACAACGTACGTGACACCGGTGTTGGCGGGGAGCTGCTCCAACGCGGCCCGGAAAGCGGCCTCCATCTGCTCTCGCTCGCCCTCGCTCGCCGGAACGGCGCGGCGGACGGGCTCAATGCTCGTCATGCTCACAGTGACTGTCCCTCTGATTGGTGTGGGTGCTGGGCCTCCCCGCGGAGGGGCCGGACGTCCGGCCCCTCCGCGGGAGAGGGCTACTTCAGTCCGCGTGTGCGCAGGAATTCACTGATGCGGAATGCGATGGCACGCACCGAGAGGGAACTGCCTCGGAAGGAGCCGAGAATGCGCGGCCCGGTGTCGCTGTCGTGGATGACGTTGAACTCGAACCCTTCAGCAACCGGCAGGAGAATGCGAACGAGACCGGCCGTGGTGTCGAAGCGAATCGACGTCAGGTTGTCGTCTCGATTGTGCTCGATCACGGCGTCTCGCAGCAATTCCGG
>NZ_JAYWVC010000103.1:0-29004 GCF_036281785.1 Streptomyces chiangmaiensis
GGTGGGGCTTCCCTCTCTGCCCGTCGCACCGTTGTCGAACGGAGGCTGGTACCTGACGGGCCGTACCGTGCACCTGGTATCCCTTCTCCAGAAGCAGTTCCCCGAGATAGGAACCGTCCTGGCCGGTGATGCCGGTGATGAGCGCCTTTTTGACTGTCACTACACACTCCCTACGGGCGTGGCCTCGGATCCGGTGCCGCCGAGCGGGCCTTCCGGCGAAGGGACCCTGGCATCTGCCAGCGTAGGGAACAGTCAATCAATTTACGCGCATTGTGCCTATGTGTCTAAATTGGGCGTTGGGTAATAGGCTGCGGAGTGCCGATCGCCTCCCCTCGGACAACGGTGAGGGGTTCCTGCTGGCTCAGTTGCGCCGAAAGCGAGTGCCGACACTGGACACCGCTTACGTCGCACCCAACCGCTCACCGAACTCTCTGACTGGAGCGCCCGCTCATGACCACGAACCCCCCACGGGCAACTGTTGTGCACCACTGTCCGCTGGATCGCTCGGCGCGAATCCTCGTTGCAGGACGGCGGGGACTTGTCGGCTCCGCGATCTGGAGGCATCTGACCTCCGAGGGATTCACGGGGCTACTCGGGCCCATCTCCAAGGATCTCGATTTCCGGGACAGAGCAGCGGTGTTCGACTGGTTCTCGACCAACCGGCCCCACATCGCCATCCTGGCGGCAGCACGGGTCGGAGGAATCAAGGCGAACGCCACCCGACCCACGGAGTTCATCTCGGACAACTTGCGCATCCAGCTGAACGTCCTGGATGCCGCATTGCAGCACAACGTCCAGCGGCTGCTCTTCCTGGGCTCCAGTTGCATCTACCCCCGGGACGCCGCGCAGCCCGTGCGAGAGGAAGCCCTGCTGACCGGAGTCCTGGAAGAGACCAACGAGGCGTATGCCATTGCCAAGATCGCCGGCATCATGCACGTCCGGGCAGTGCGGAGGCAGCACGGGCTGCCCTGGATCTGTGCCATGCCGACCAACCTGTACGGTCCCGGAGACAACTTCCACCCCGAGAACTCGCATGTCCTGCCTTCGCTGATCAGACGGTTCCACGAGGCGTACGTCGAGAAAGCACCAAAAGTCGTCAACTGGGGAAGTGGCACCGCACGTCGGGAATTCCTCCACGCCGATGATCTGGCGCGTGCCTGTCTGGTCCTGCTTGAGCGGTACGACTCGGATGCAGCCGTCAACGTGGGCACGGGAGAAGACCTCACCATCCGGGACCTCTCCGGGATGGTGGCATCCGTGGTCGGCTACCAGGGTTCTGTGGACTGGGACTTGGAGCAGCCGGACGGAACGCCGCGCAAGGTTCTGGATATTTCCCGGATGACTGCGCTGGGCTGGAAACCCGAGATCTCGCTCTACGACGGCATCCGCAGTACCTACGCCTGGTACCTGTCGACGGGTGCCGGTGCCGCCACGGCGGGGTGAGCCAGGCGGCCACTCTTCCGGTAGAGACGGAAGTCCAATTGCTCCGAACAGGGGAAAAGCTTGGGCAGTATGACTGGTTGTGGGGTTTGATCGGGCTTATGTCGCCCCGTTTACTTGATACGGTCCTTGGGTGCTGAAAAAGGGTTTCATGGACCTGGCTCAAAGGGCTGTCGATCGCGGAGTCCAAGCCAGGATTGACGAACTACGCTTCTTGATGGGGACCATGGAGAGTCGGTTGGCGAGCCTGCTGCCGGAGCCGCAGCATCTCCGGGACACCGAGTTCAAAGTGTTCTCCCAGTGGGGTGAGGACGGCATCCTGCAGTATCTGGTGTCCCGGCTCTCCCCGCCGGATGTGTTCATTGAAATCGGAGTCGGTGACTACTCTGAATCAAATACTCGTTTCCTGGCCATGAAAGGCAACTGGCGGGGTGTAATCCTCAACGGTGGCACGGCGCACATCGATTTTCTTCGCCGCAGTGAAATGGCATGGCGATGGAGTATCACGCCGGTTTCGGCGTTCGTAACCGCAGAAAACATCGACGACCTGATCCTGCAGGCCGATGTCAAAGGTGATATCGGCGTCCTCTCGATCGACATCGACGGGGTCGACTACTGGGTCTGGCGGGCGATCTCGGTCGTATCCCCGTGGATCGTTGTCATCGAGTACAACAGCGCATTCGGCTCCGAGAAGGCCGTAACTGTCCCCTATCGCCCCGATTTCATGGCCTCAAAGGCCCACTACACAGGGCTGTTCCTGGGCGCTTCGCTCCCAGCGCTGCACCACCTGGGGGCAGCACTGGGCTACCGTTTCGTAGGTGTCGGGAGCAATGGCGTCAACGCGTTCTTCGTGCGCGACGACGTAGCCGGAAATCTCTGGAATCTGTCGCCCGAAGCCGCTTTCGTTCGTTCCCGTGTGCGGATCGCCCGTGGCATCGACGGCGAGCTCAGTTATACAGGGGATGACCACACGCAGTTGTTGTATTCGATGCGTGATCTGGAACTGTACCTGGTGCACGAGCAGCGGAATGTGTCGGTCGCTGAGGCATTTATGGTCTGAGGTGCCGCTGAACTCCCGTCCTCGCCGGAGTGTAGATCAGGGCAGTGTTACTGTCATCTCGTCAAAGAACTTGCGCTCTGCGGCGGCAGCCTGCTCGAACAGCTCGGCGTCATCGGAGTGGAAGGCTGCGACGTCGTAGTACTGGCCTTTTCCATGTGCCATCGTAAAGCGCCCGAGGTCCCTCCATACATGCCGCTCGGCCACCTTCGTGACAAGCAGGAGTTCGCCTGTGTTGCCGTAGACAAGGGCTCCCTCGTACCCGACCTCGGCCAGAGCCGTAATGGCGCGGTAGGGGTTGTCGTCTCCGGTCTTGGCGGCCCAGAGGGGAGCGAACTCGAAGAAGACGACGGGGCGCGTCTGCCACAGCAGTTCCCTGTTGGCGACGATGATGCGAGGGTCCGCCCCGTCCGTGTCAATTTTCAGGAGACCGGGCGAGGAAAAGCGCGCATGGGAACTCAGGATCTCCGGCAGTGGTCGAATGGGGTGTGTCGGCGTCAACCCCGACACCGAAGGGACTAGCGCGGCGGTGCCTGCGCGTCGTTGGACGGTGTGGGTGCGGTCGGTGTTGTCGTCGGTAGGGGTCGCAACATAGGCTTCCTCGACCTCGACGTCGGACAACTGCCCCACGTTGTGGTGCAGGAGGTCCAAGAAGAGCTCATCACCCTCCACGCAGAGAATCGGGGCAGCCACTGCTCCACGCATGAGGGCGGCAGTGTCGCCAATATTCGCACCGATGTCCACGATGGAGACGTCCTGGCGAGCTGCTACGGTCATGGCTGTCAGACGTACAATGTTCTGCGAATATTGCGGCCACGCGGCGAGAATAATGGGCAGATCATGCGACAGTGGCATGACGAGATCCCGTTCTGCGACTCGATGGGTGATGAGTGGGTCGCCGTGTGCTGCCCAGAAGTTGCGAGTGTGCCGGGCTGAGGCTCTGATGAGTCGACGACCTGTGGAACCGTTGTGCGCTGCTGTCGCCCATGACAACAACGCTTGGGCAACCTTATTGGGTGTCATTTTTCTCGTCATCGCCAAAGAATCGCTCACTCGGGCAACATAGCAGAGGTTCTATTCAGTGCTCTTTCGACGCGCGGCGTAAGCTGCGTCCCCCGGAAGTGATTCCGATGCGCGGGGACCGAGATTATCCCAGGGTGGACAATGCGATGGAAAGCGGTTTCCGTCCGGGCATCAGATTTTCGTGAGCGCACCCCAGCCTCGGCTGATTCCTCGCGCCACCGGCCACCAACATCTCTCCATGCGCCGGGCGTTCGGGCCGAGATAGCGACGCATGACGCGTCGCCCTTCCTCGCGGGGCTGCGGGTTGGTCGCTGTCAGCGAGTCGGGGTGAACTCGGAAGCCCCCGAGCACCCGCGGCAGATACGCTGTCGGGCCGGTTTGCCGCAGGCGCAGATGGAGGTCGAAATCCATCGTGTAACGCAGTGTGGGATCCAGCATGCCCACACGCTGTACGGCCTCGCGGCGGTAGAGGGCCCCCGGCTGGCCGACCCAGTTCTGGCCGTACTGGGAAAACCAGGACGCGAACGAACCGGGGCGCACCGTGTAGAGCGTGGCGCCGGCCGAGTCAATCACCCTCAGCCAGCCGTACACCATGGTGGCGGCAGGCGCCCGGTCCAGTTCCGCACGTGCCGCGGCCAGGCTTCCCTCGGTGAGCAGGTCGTCATCACCGAGCCACGCCAGATAGTCTGAGGTGGCTCCCCGCCAGCCCTGGTTGACGGCGTTGCTGAGCCCCTGCTTCTCCTCCACGAGAAACCGGCAGCCGTGGCGTTCGGCGGCCTGCCGGAGTAGGCGACCGGCTCCGTTCGGCCCTACGATCACCAGGTCCACGGGCTCGCGCTGTTGCCGGATGGATGTCAAGCAATCCTCGAGATAGCCGGCTCGTTTGCCATTGGTCGGCACCACCAGCCGAACGCGCGGAAAGCTGAGGACGTCCACTGCCGCCTCCGGTCCTCTTCGTCGAGGTGTGGGTGTTCCTGTTGCAGTGCTACACCGCTGAGGGCCGATTGATGATGCCGACACGGTTAGTCGGCCCGAAAAAGGGTGTCGGAATTGTCGTCTGCGCGGCGCGCTTGTCGACCGATGCGTATCCAGCCGGTCCATTCTGTGAGGTGACCTCGGGGTTTCCGCCGGACCGTCATCAGTCCGGTTCGCTCTGCGGCACATCTCCGGAAAGGAATTCTCCTGGTGTTCTCCAGTGTCTGCGTCGCCGGCCTCGGCTACATCGGCCTGCCCACCGCCGTTGCGCTCGCCACCAACGGAATCGATGTCATCGGCGTCGACGTCAATCCGGCCACCGTCGAACTCATCAACTCCGGCCGGGCGCCCTTCGTGGAACCGGATCTGGCGGTGGCCGTCAGCGGTGCCGTGGCCATGGGACGACTGCGCGCGACGGGTACTCCGGAGCCTGCGGACGCCTTCATCATCGCGGTGCCGACTCCGCTTCAGGAGGATCGCACGGCGGATCTGTCGTACGTGCGTGACGCCGCGGTGTCCGTGGCGGCTGTGCTCAAGGCGGGAGATCTCGTCATCCTTGAGTCCACCTCACCCCCAGGTACCACGGTGGAACTGTCCCGGTGGCTGGGCAAGCATCGCCCGGACCTGACCTTCCCCCACCAGTCGGGTGACACACCCGACGTTCGGGTTGCTCACTGCCCCGAACGCGTGCTGCCGGGCCGGACGATGATCGAGATCGCGACCAACGACCGGGTTGTCGGCGGGGTGGGGGAGGGCTGCGCCGAACGGGCGCGCGACCTCTACGAGGTGTTCACCCAAGGGGAGTGCCTGCTCACCGATGCCACGACCGCGGAGATGGCCAAGCTCAGCGAGAACGCCTTCAGGGACGTCAACATCGCCTTCGCCAACGAGATCTCCATGGTGTGCGACCATCTCGGTATTGACGCGGGCGACGTCATCGCCCTGGCCAATCGCCATCCCCGGGTGGACATCCTGCGTCCGGGGCCGGGCGTCGGCGGGCACTGCATCGCCGTGGATCCGTGGTTCATCGTCGGGACGGCCCCCCGGCAGTCGCCGCTCATCCGGCTCGCCCGCGAAGTGAACGACGCCCGGCCGGACTATGTGCTCGGCGAGGTGGTCCGGACGGCCGAACGGTTCAAGGATCCCGTTGTCGCATGCCTCGGCCTGGCCTTCAAGGCGAACATCGACGACCTGAGGGAGAGCCCCGCCCTGCACATCGTCACGCGACTGGCGGAGCAGCAGGTGGGTCATCTGCTTGTCGTGGAGCCGCACATCAACGAACTGCCGGACTCACTGGCGAGTACGGGCACGGCCGCGCTAGTCGACGCAACCACCGCCGTACGGGACGCGGACGTCGTCGTGCTGCTCGTGGACCACGACGCCTTCCGCGCTGTCAAACGGACCGCGCTGCGAGGCAAGGCCGTGTTCGACACCCGCGGCTTCTGGCACTGATGCGGAGCCGCCCGCAGGGCCGGACACGGAGCGGAACTCGGCTGGAGGGATCCTGGTCGCCTGGTTGCACGCCGTCGAGACCCGGGACGGCATCCCGGCCTCGCGCGCGGGCGGACGTGAACTGCCCGGTCTCGTCCTGGACATCGACGCCACCCTCGTCACCTGCCACTCCGAGAAGGAAAACGCGGCGCCCACCTACAAGCACGGCTTCGTCTATCGCCCCCTGCTGTGCTTCCTCGACAACACCGGTGAAGCCCTGGCCGGTGTGCTACGGCCGGGTCACCTGCGGCCAACACCGCCACCGACCACATCAGCCGGTTCGCCGGGCCATCCGCCACATGCCCGAGTACCTCTGGCACCACCCACTCAAGCAGGACGGCTCCCCGCGCTATGGCGCCCAGGCCGCCGAGCTGACCGGTCTGGTCGACCTGCCATGCCCGCGGGTACCCGAATCATCGTCCGCCGCGAGCGCCCGCACCCCGGCGCCCAGCTGTTTTTGTTCGACCTGGACGAGGGCGTGCGCCATCAGGTCTTCCTCACCGACACCCTCTATGGCCAGGGCCCCCTGCAACTGCTGGAGGTCCGCCACCGCGCTCACGCCCGCGTCGAGGACCGCATCCTCTGCGGCATGAGCACCGGATTCGGCCGCTTTCCCGCCCGCCACTTCCAGATCAACGCCACATGGCTGGAGCTATCCCTGGCAGCCATCGACCTACTTGCCTCGACCCAAACACTCTTGGCCAACGGCAAGTTGGACACGGCCGAACGGAAGTAGCTCCGCCACCGGCTCCTGCATGCTGCTGCCCACATCACCCGCGGCGCCCGCCCCCTGCACCTGCGGATCGCCGCCACCTGGCCCTGGCGCCACGACCTCGAGGACCCTTGGGGAACCCGGCCTCTCTGCGTCGGGCCCTCGGCATGCCCCGCGACCGCACACGGCCCGGAAGGACGTCGCCAACGCCGTCATCCCAGATCAGCCGGAGCCGGCGGAGAGGTGGAGGCTAGGACGCGGCGAGGTTCGCGTACCGGCCCTTGCGTGACCTGATCCAGTATCTGGTCCAGGCGGGTGTGATCCTCCGATGGGCTGATCTGCCGACCGTCGTCCAGGAGCTGTTGCATTCCCGCCCGGATGGTCTGAAAACTCGCTCGCAGGTTGCGCCTTCTCCGTCACGGGAGCACGAAGTCCGAGCCTACTTGACCGGCTTGCCACCGGTCCGTGTCAACCCTGTGCGCCGCTTCCGGGACCGGGTCGCGGCCGCGGGGGGAGTTCCACCACCGGCCTTCTGGCGCCTTGCACCAGTGGTAATCAGGTGCTCCCCACGCCACCCCAGTTTCGGCCCGCAGCCCCGGCTGCGGGCCAAGTGGACCAGCACCAGCATGGCGAACCGCAAGTTGCCCACTGTGTACCGTACGAACATCCGGCGTGGCTCCTGGACCATCCTGTGAAGCCACTCGAGTCCTGCGCGGCGCATCCACCGCGGCGCCCTGCTGCGCAGTCCCGTCACCACGTCGAAGGATCCGCCGACCCCAACCGTAAGCGCGCAGCCCAGATCTCTCTGGTGGCGGGCCAGAAAGTACTCCTTGCGTGGGCTCGGAACTGCCACAAACAGAATATCCGGCCGCGCTTCGCGGACGGTGGCTACCACCCGCGGCTCCTCAGTCTCGTCCCAATACCCGTCCCGGTAACCGACGATGTCGACGCCCTGTTGGACGGCGATGCGCGCGGTCCTCTCCACCACCGCCTGCCCAGCGCCTAGAAGGTAGACGCGGTATCCGTTGTGTGCAGCGCTGCGCCACAGAGAGAGCATAAAGTCGATCCCGGCGACGCGCTCGGGTAGTTGGTGGCCGAGGAGCCGGCCAGCCCAGATGACGGACTGTCCGTCGGCGTTGACGAGCGAGCAGGCGTGGATGATCCGCGCCAGCTCCGGATCGTCATGGGCTTGGACGACCTTGGCGGCATTCACCGCAACATGTTGGTGCGGGCCGCCGTCCGCGATCAGCGCCTCCGCGACGGAGACCGACTGCTCGATCGTGAGGGGGTGAATCGGCAACCCACACACCGTCACGGGAGAGCAGAATCCTGCCTTTCCCCCTGCGGCATCCCCGTCCAACAGTGTGGGCCTACGCACCCTATGTCTCCCTTCCCTCATGAATTCCACTGGAAGTCCGCGCTCTGCCAGAAGCGCACGAACGTCTTCTGCACGCACTCCGGCTCGTAGCCCGACCGCATTTCTTGGTCCGCCTTCTGCTGGTGTCCTTGGGCTTTGGGAGCCTTTACGCACGCTGCGAGGAAATCGGCTATCGAGTCGACAGTGGACTCGAACGCTGTCATGCACCCGTCTTCGAAGGTTCGCCGCATCGGGCTAGGAGTGCCATCGCGTCGACCTTCGTCCAAGGGCACGGCGTCATTGGGTCGAGGAGACCTATGTCCTCGTCCACGCATTGCATGGCAGATGGAGCGCACTTCCAGACAGCGGCGATCGATTTGGCACGTGACTTCGCGGACCAAGTTGCTTGACACTGTGCACGTTCGGGTCGCTTCGCGGTCAGACTCACGACGTCCACAACTCCGCAATGCATGCACAGGGTTGGCGTGAGGAATTCGGCGGCCTGGCCCATCCCACCGAGGTTCGCGGGTTGTCTCAGAACCAAAACTGTCGGACCCGACGGCGAGAGGCACCTCTTGCGGATTTGAAGCATTTCCATCTCTTAGGGAGACGAGCATCAAGTGAACCCATGAGATCATCTCGGCCACACGAAGTCGAGAACAACACCCGTCCGCATCGCCTGCGTCACCGAGTGAGCCCCCGTAAGCCTCTCGTGCTGGCGCGACGTGCCGATGAAGTTCCCACCAAGAACAGGTGTTTTGTGTCAGGCTGAGGGATCGTGAATAGGACAACAGGAACGGGAGTGGTGAGACATAACCTGCCTTTTTCAGTGTTGGCTGCCCTCTTCGTTCTCCTGGTGGGCGACATCGCCTTCCAGGTCAAGCTGACCACGTCGGTGACTCTTTCTGCGGCGTTGACGACGCTGCTTACAGTGCTAAGTGTGATCGCGTTACTGACGGCCCGTTCGTCGTCCGGAGTCCCTGCGCGGGAATCGAGGAAGCCGAGCTGGAGAGACGGTGCAGCAGGCGGAGTTATGCCACCACGTCTCTGTTTTCTTTCCTGGCAAGCACAGTTGGCTCTGTGGATCTTTCTGAGCTGGGCGGTCTGTACGACGGTGCAGCGCGGCCTGACCACCGAAGGTGTGCAGAACTTGGCCTGCTACCTCCTCTTCATCAGCACGACCCTCACAGTCTGGCACCGTGCTGAGAAGGCGGACGTGATCCGTTTCATCAAAGTCCTCGTAGTGGTGGGGTGGCTGCGAGTTGCCATGTACGGGGTGGATTTGTTGCGTCTCGGATTTGATGCCCAAGGCGTATACGCGGCACGGTCCTTCGGTGTCCAGGCCGTCGTCATTGCGGCGGCTGTCATTCCGTTCGCAGCATACGTGCGAGGTGCGCGGTTCCTGCCTTACGCCCTGTTCCTGGAAACTGTGCTCAGCGGTTCACGCACCGCCATGACGGCGGTCGGCCTCTTGCTCGTGTTCGTCTCTCTGTGCAATACCCGTCGTGTCCGCCGACTGAAGGCTGTGGTGCGGCTGGGGGCGCTGGCGATCGTAGGCTGGCTGGGGCTGACATACATCCCAGCGGTTCACAAACGGTTCTTCACCGGTGACCTGGTCATGGTCCATGGCATGGCGGTGAACTCGTCCGGCAGGGACTTCCTGTGGTCTCTTGTGAGTCAGCACGCGAGTACGAGTCCCTGGCTCGGCTTCGGCGCGGGAAGTGCGACGAGGATCGTCCGGAATGCGATCAGGACGTCGGGCGAGCCGCACAACGATTATCTACGGCTCTGGCACGACTTCGGCTACATCGGGCTCGGACTCTGGCTCCTCGGGTACATGGGCATCATGGCGAACTGCTGGCGGCGCGCCCGCAGAAGTCCGGAAGGCGGAGCGGCCCCCCATTACGCCGCCGCACTAGCGCTCGGCGGCGTCAGCCTCATCATGATTACCGGTAACGTGCTGATCTACTTCTACGCCATGCTGCCGCTCGGCGTACTCGTAGGATTCAGCCTCGCCGAACAGGCGTCCGCCGACGTATGCACGAGGCTGGGGCCTCCGACGAAGGAGGACACGTTGAGTGACCGCCGGCACTCCTGTGTCGGTGGGCTCGCCGTGCTGAACACCAGGGCAATTTCAGGTCCTTAGCAGGCGATCGAGATCTTGAAAAGCGACTGCCTTCTTCGCGAAGGAGAGCGACCGGTGAGTCAGCTGTACACGCTCATCCACGTGGAGAAGGCGAGCTATCTGATCACGCTGACGTGCCGGGTGCCGACATCACGGGGAAACTTCAGTCTCCCAAACCATCTAATCTGGATAGAAAAACCCGTCGCCCCTTGACGAAAGAGAATAGGGGCACCCCCGGTACATCCATATCGCCGACGTCCGAGCACGGCACGGATCCGCGGCAGCAGGGCGTCTCCTTGCTCACAGTGATGCCGACCGCGGCCGCCAGACGAGCACCCGCCTGGCCTGCCAGGTGCAGTCGGTTCTGCAGCCGCATTCTCACGTCGACATCCTGCGGCCCTGGCCGGGAGTCGACGGGCACTGCAGCGCCGTGGATCCCTGATCCATCGTTGGTACCGCGCCGCGGCAGCCTCGGCTCATCAGGCTCGCCCACGAGGTCAACGACGCCCGGCCCGAATACGTGCCCGGCCAGGTGCTGGGGACGGCCGGCCAGTTCAAGGACTCCGTGATTGCGGGCCTCGGCCTGGCCTTCACAGCGGACATCAACGATTTGAGGGGTCCCGGCCCTGCACATTGTCACGCAACTTACCCAGCGGCAGGTGGGTCGACTATCGGTCGCGGAGCCGCACATCAGGGAACTGCCCACTCACTGGCACGCACCGGCATGGCCGAACTCGTCGACTACGCCACCGCGGTGCGGGATGCGGATGTGGTTGTGCTGCTCGTGGACCATGACGGCTTCCGAGGCGTCAAGCGGGCCCCGCTGTGCGGCAAGGCCGTGTTCGGCACTCGCGGATTCTGGCGCTGACGTGGAGCCGCCCGCGCCGTCCGGCTCCGAGCCGAACTCTGCGGGGCGTCCGCACAGCCCCATCCAGTGGCCGATCGCCCGTACTGTGCGGTCCGCGGCACATCCGTCGCCGTACGGGTTGACGGCCCTCGCCATCGCCGCGTGTGCCGCTCGGTCGTGCAACAGCAGTCGCACCTGCTTCACGATGTGCTCGCGATCGGTCCCCACCAGACGGCTCGTCCCGGCCCGGACCGCTTCCGGACGCTCTGTGGTGTCCCGCATGACCAGGACGGGCTTGCCCAGGCCGGGCCCTTCCTCCTGGATACCGCCGCTGTCGGTCAGGATAAGGTGCGCACGGTTCATCAGCCGAGCGAAGGCGCCGTACGCCAGCGGTTCCGTCAGACGTACGCTCTCGAGCCCCGTGACCTGCGGAAGGATGGCTGCACGGACCACCGGATTGGGGTGCAGTGGAAGCACGATGAGGAGCTCGGGTTCCGTGCGGGCCAGATCGGCGACGGCGCCGCCGATGGACTCCATTCCGCTCCCCCACGACTCCCGGCGATGGGCCGTCACCAGCAGGACGCGACGGGTGGTGTCGTCGAGGTCGGCCAGCGCTGGATCCCCGTAGTGCGTCTTCCGGCCGACCGCCCAGCGCAGCGCGTCGATGACCGTGTTCCCGGTGACCACAACGGACGACGGGAGTACGCCCTCCCGGAGCAGGTTGTCCCGCGCTTGCCAGGTGGGCGCCAGATGCAGCGACGCGAGCTGGGTCGCGAGACGGCGGTTGATCTCCTCCGGGAAGGGACAGTAGCGGTCGTCTGTGCGCAGTCCTGCCTCCAGGTGGACTACGGGAATCTGGCTGTAGAACGCGGCGAGAGCCCCGGCGAACGCGGTCGTGGTGTCCCCCTGGACCAGCACTGCGTCCGGGGACTCACGCTGTAGCAAGGGACAGATGCCGTCGAGCACGCGGATGGTGATGTCGGCCAGTGACTGGCGCTGGCTGAGGATGTCGAGGTCGTGGTCGGCTCGGATACCGAACAACGCGTGCACCTGGTCGAGCAGACCGCGATGCTGGGCGGTCACCGCCACCGTCGCTCGGAACATTGGAGACTTTTCAAGCGCCTCGATGACGGGGGCCATTTTGATGGCCTCTGGTCTCGTTCCGTAGATGACCATGAGTCGCTTCAACCCGAGTCTCCTTCCGAGCGCCGCCGGTCTGCGGCTGGGGCAGCCCCCTGCTCTTCGGCGCCTCGGGGCTACCGGGGGGTTCGTGACACCGTGCCCAGCACCGGCGGCAACGCCGCCGGTCGATGTTCCCCGGAGCGGAAGAAGCGCTCTCCGGGCACCAGCGAATCGGTATTCCGTGGTGAACCGCGCCATGCCAAAGGCATGTTCACCCGGCCGTATGGAGATCTTGGTCCGACTGGGCCGCCGGGCAGGACACACGCGTGTATGGGTGAACCGGTCTCCCTACAGTGCGCGGTGGCTCGAGTTTCCCCTCCCGCAAAGGCAGGAAATGAAAACGGTCCTCCTGTCCCCCCGAACCGGTGCCATCACGGTGGGAGAAATTCCCGCCCCCGACGCAGCCGTCGGGGCCGTGGTGATCCGAAACGACTGGTCGCTCATCAGCGCGGGCACGGAGCGAGCCACTGTGTCGACCGGCGCCCGGAGCCTGCTCGGCAAGGCCCGGCAGCGGCCCGAGCAGGTGGCGCAGGTGATCGACAGTGTGAAGCGGTCGGGCCTCGCCGACACCTATCGCACGGTCCAGGACCGCCTGGACCGTCCTGTGCAGCTCGGATACTCCTGTGCGGGCACGGTCCTTCGGACGGGCGAGGGGGTCGACGACATCCGCCCTGGGATGCGGGTCGCCGCCGGCGGCGCCCGCTACGCGTCGCACGCCGAGATCGTCGCCGTGCCTCGCAATCTCGTCGTTCCCGTGCCGGAGGGCGTGGACACCCAGTGGGCCGCCTTCGCCACGGTCGGCGCGATCGCGCTTCAGGGCATCCATCAGGCCGAAGCGGTGCCCGGCTCGCGGATCGCCGTCATCGGCCTCGGCCTGGTCGGTCAGATCACGCTCCAACTGTTGCGCGCCTACGGATACGACGGGCTGGGCGTCGACCCCGACCCGGCCATGGTGGAACTCGCCGGGGCCGCGGGGCTCGCGGCCTTCGCTCGGACGGGCAAAGGCCTTGTCTCCCGGCACTGGGGTGGCGCAGGCGCGGACGCGGTTCTCATCACCGCCGCCACGTCCAGCTCCGACCCCATCGAATTCGCCGGCGAGCTCTCCCGTGACCGCGCCACCGTCGTGGTCGTCGGTGACGTCAACGTCGCGCCGCCCCGGTCTTCCTATTACCACAAGGAACTGTCGATCCGTTACGCACGATCCTACGGTCCAGGCCGGTACGACTCCCGTTTCGAAGAGGGCGGCCATCCGTACCCCGAGGGCTACGTCCCGTGGACGGAACGACGCAACCTCTCCGAGGTGCTTCGGCTCGTGGCGACGGGCGCGGTGGATTTCGGCCAGCTCAAGCCCCGGATTTTTCCCGTCGAGGACGCGGCCGAC
The DNA here is from genome assembly GCF_036281785.1 of Streptomyces chiangmaiensis. Classification (NCBI taxonomy): domain Bacteria; kingdom Bacillati; phylum Actinomycetota; class Actinomycetes; order Kitasatosporales; family Streptomycetaceae; genus Streptomyces; species Streptomyces chiangmaiensis. The sequence continues at coordinate 13,591 of NZ_JAYWVC010000103.1, forward strand.
GCGTACGAGGCATTGAATCCGTCATCCGGCGGACGCAGCGTCGCCCTTCTCCTGCGGTACCCCGGAACCGCGCAGCTTCCGACCCAGCCACCTGCACCGGCTGTCACCCGGACGTGGAGAGCCCCCCGGGGCGTCGTGCGGGTGGCGGCGATCGGAGCGGGCAACTTCGCGACGAAGACGCTCTTCCCCAAGCTGACGCGCGAGTCCGGAGTCTCGTTCTCATGGGTCGCCGGCGGACGAGGGTTGTCTGCAGCGCACCAGGGCCGACGGTGGGGCTTCCGTACCGTCGCGGAGAGCGTCGACACCGCTCTGGCCTCGGGCGATGCCGACTGCGTCATGGTGCTCAGCCGCCATGACAGCCACGGGGATTACGCGGCGCGGGTGATGCGCGGCGGTTCAGCTCTGTACTGCGAGAAGCCACTGGGTCTGACGGAAACGGAACTCGAGGACGTCGCGGACGCCTGGCTCGTCTCCGGTGCCCCGGCGATGGCCGGGTTCAACCGACGGTTCGCCCCCTCCATGCGCGACCTTCGTGCCGCACTTCCCTCGGGAGTCCCCCTGCAGATCGTCTACCGGGTGTTCGCGGGTCGGCTCCCCTCAGAACACTGGTACTTCGATCCCCGGCAGGGCGGCCGGCTGCTTGGCGAGGTGTGTCACTTCATCGACGCCGCGGGTTTCCTGACGCCCGGAAGGCCGGTCTGGGTGCGGGCCGTCGGCGTGGACGCGAAGGACCCGGCCGTTGCGCAGAGTGTCACTCTGCACGTCGTGTACGACGACGGCTCGAACGCGTCCATCGTGTACGGGGGGCTGACACCGCCCGGGGCCCCGAAGGAGTTCCTGGAAGTGGCCACGGACGGAATGGCGGCCAGGATCGAGGACTTTCGCTCGCTCACCGTGTGGAAAGGGGGCAGGGCGTCTACGAGTAAGTACCGTGGCGGACCCAAGGGGCACGCGGAAGAAATGCTCTCTCTCATCCGTCTTGTTCGGAATGAGCCACTCGGTGAGGAGGCAGCTGCCGCTGTCGACTTCGCCTCGGCGCTGGGGAGTTCTCTTGTCGCGTGCCGGGCGGCGCGCTCGCTCACGGAGGACCGGATCGTGGAGGCTTCCCCCTCGACACCGGCTTTGGCCAGGGCTCTGGGGTGCTTGCCGCCCCTTGCCCGGACCTCGGCCGCCGTGCCGAGACCGGGCGGTGGGGCCGACGGCTCGTCTTCGACCCCGGCGGCTATCTGATGTGTGGCTTCGTGGTTCTGCTGAACCGTCCCGCGGGAAACGGTGCGCCGGACCAGGACCCCTGCGCGACGATCACTCACCGTGGCCCCGACGCCAGCGGACACGCGGAGGTCGGCGGAGGGAACTGGCACGCGGCGCTGCACTTCCGCCGACTCGCCGTCGTGGACCTTGCCCCGAGGAGCGACCAGCCGTTCGGATCGCCGGAACGTGGTCTGTTGGTCTACAACGGCGAGCTCTACAACGCTCCGCAGTTGCGTGAGGCCCTGCGGAAGCGGCACGTGACGTTCACCACCGAGGGCGACACCGAGGTCCTCTACGAACTGCTGCTCCAGCCCGACGCACCGAGGCTGCTCGACCAGACGGATGGGATGTTCGCCTTCGCCCTGGTTCTCCCCGATGGTGAGGTGCGCTACGGGCGGGATCGATTGGGCGTCAAACCGCTGTACACCGCCTCGGACGCGTCCGGTCGGCTGGTGGCGCTGGCCAGCGAGATCGAACCGCTCCGGGCTGCGGGACTGACCGGTGGAGTCGATCCGGTCGCGGTCGCACAGGGGGCCATGTTCCTGTGGACGCCTCCGCCGAGGACCGGTTGGCACCGCGTCCGTGTGGTCCCGGCAGGGACAGCGCTGTCCGGCCGGGCTCCGCAGTATCAGGCGCTGTCAGCATGGTGGAAAGCCAGTGCGGTTGCGCCGGTCGAGGACATCGGCGCCGCGGTCCGCGCGTCGGTGGCCCGGCAGGTGCGGGCCGACGTGACGGTGGGGCTGTTGCTGAGCGGCGGACTGGACAGCACCTGGCTGGGCGTGGAGATGGTCAGGAACGGTTTCTTCGGACCGGCCTTCGCGGCCAGACCGCGGGGCGCGGCGGCGACCACGGAACCCTTCGAGGACGACGCCCCGTACGCCGCCCGGGTTGCCCACCGGTTGGGCTTGCCGCTGACATGGGTCGATCTGGACGTTGATGTGCTGCGCCGTATCCCGGAGCTGGTCACCACCGTGGAGGTCCCCTTCGGGGACCCCGCTGCTATCGCCCTCATGCAGCTCTCCCGGGCCGCGCGCGACCATGCCACCGTCCTGCTCTCCGGGCTCGGGGTGGAGGAGCTGTTTCTCGGATACGAGCGCTACCAGGCGGTGCTGTTGCTGCAACGGCTTCCCGCGTGGACACGTCCCGCTCTGGGTGCGACCGCCCTTCTCCCGGGCCCGCGACGTTACCGCCGCCGCGCGGACAAGCTCGGGCGGCTGCTCCACCTCGGTGCCCGGGACTGGGCCTGGGCTACACAGGCGTACTACTCCTGGCGGGAGTGGGAGGCGTTGTCGCCGGTCGTCGGGCTCGAGGCGGTCACCGAGCGGCACCGCGAGATCGCCGACACGGTGCTCGATGCGGGTGGGACGCCCCTGGCGGCGCTGGCGGAGTGCGATCGGCGGCTGTTCCTGCCGGGACTCAACCTGCTGTACGGCGACCGGGCATCCATGCGAGCGAGCGTGGAACTGCGTGTGCCTTTCCTGGGGGAGCCGGTGGTGGCCGCTTCCCTCGGGGCGGTTGCCGAGGAGCAACTGCGCGTGGGGGACGGCAAGGCGCGATTCCGCGCGGCCGCGGTGGCGTCGGGTGTGCCGGAGTTCGTCGCTCGGCGCACCAAGACGGGGTTCGGGGCGCCGGTGCGGTCGCTGCTCCGCCAGCACGGCGAGCGTCTGTGGTCAGAGGTCCGGCGCTCGCCGCTGTTCGACGACGTCTTCGACCGGCGGGCCGCCGACCGGTTCGTGGCGGAACACGTGGGCGGGCGGTGTGACCGGGGGCTTGCGGTGTTCGGACTGTTCTCCGCTGCCGTGTGGTGGGAGCAGAACGCGGTGGGAAACCCGGGGCGGACCGCGGACGTCTTGTCGGGTTACGAGGCGGCCGCCGTCCCCTGAGCGCCCGATGCGGCAGGCCGCGTGACATTTGACACCGCGCTGTGCAGGGCGGTGAGCGCGTCCAGCAGGGGAGCGACGCTCCACCGGGGCGATTCCCAAAGGGCCGTGTTCACCGAAGAGCCGTTGGCCCGTTCGTCCGGGCCGAGGCCGGGGTAGCGGTCTGCCACGGTCGCCAGCACGGCGCACGCGAAGTCGACCGTGACGAACCCGCGTTCGGCCGCCCATGCCGCCATCCGCACTGCTGTCGCCTCGTTGTTGGGGTCCCGTCGTGTCGCACCGCCCGCGAAGTAGCGCGGTAGCGGCCCGTCGAAGAGGTGCTGCAGGTAGTGCCTCGCTCCACGGGCCAGAGGGGTCCGGACGTCCATGTCGATCAGCGCCCCGGCCTGTTCGAGCCGCAGCAGCACGTATCCGGTGTGAAAGCCGTCGACCCAGTCCAGCTGCGGACCCTCTCCGTATGGCCACGAGCCGTCCGGACGCTGGCCTTCCAGGCTCACGCCGAGCGCACCGCGGGCGGCCCCCGCCAAGCGCTCAGCCAGGTCGCGGGGCAGCGTCTCGATGAAGGCCAAGCGGGCGGCGAGAGCGGCGCCCATCAGGTTGGCATTGTGGATGAGGACGCCGCTGTGGGGCGTGTAGGTGAAGAACTTGCCGTTGTGCAGATGGTTCAGCAGCCCGCGAGCGAGCGTCAGCACAGCCTCCTCGCCGAGGGTTTCGGTGTCCAGACAGCCGTCCGCGCAGAAGGTGGTGGCCACGAGGTTCGGGACGGACGCGGGGTAGTACGCCCAGCGTGTCTGTACGTCGAACTCATAGCGCCACAGCCCGGCGTAGCGTCCGGACATCTGCTCTGCGGCCGTCCACCGGCCGAGACGAAGGGCACGTTCCCGCCACACTGGGCTCGCCGCGAGCCGGGAGCAGGCGGCAGCGGCAGTTCCGGTGGCCGTGGCGGTGCGCAGTGGGCGGATGCCCAGAGCTGGCCGCAAGTCGAATCGGCTGCGCTTGACGGTCTGCAGGAGTGCCTGCCGGAGCAAGCGGTGTACGGCCAGCCGTCCCAGGGGCGCGGTCAGCCCGTCGTATGGGTCGGGGCCCGCCCAGTCACGGGCGTCGCCCCACTGGAAGAGCCTGTCCGCTAAGGCGTGGACGTCCGAGGTGCTGCAGGGAGCGCCGTTAGACGGCTGGGAGTCCGGCCCCAACCGTTCAAGACCTGAGTGTGCGGTGGAGGTGCTTCTCGACGGCATGGGGTCCTCAGGTGGATGTCGGGAGGGCTGGGTTTTGGGGCCGGGGAGAGTGGTCGGCACGGGGTTCCGCACCAGGTGCGCTGCCAGGCGTTCAGTACGCCCCGGTGCCCGCGATGACGGCGCGCACCGTGCGGACGAGAACGTCGACATCCACGGACGGCGACCAGTTGTCCACGTACCTGAGGTCCAGGGCGATCGTCTCGTCCCAGGACAGGTCGGAGCGGCCGCTGACCTGCCACAGGCCGGTGAGGCCCGGCTTCACGGACAGCCTGCGCAGTTCCACCTCGTCGTAGCGGGCGACCTCGTCGGGCAGCGGCGGCCGCGGGCCGACCAAGGACATGTGTCCTCGCAACACGTTGAACAACTGGGGCAGTTCGTCCAGAGAGTAGCGGCGCAGTACCCGACCGATGCGGGTGATCCGCGGATCGCAGCGGATCTTGAACATCAGGCCGTCCTGTTCGTTGGTCGCGGCCAGTTGGTGCCTCAGACGATCCGCATCGACCACCATGGTGCGGAACTTCGCCATGGTGAAGGGCACGCCGCCGCGGCCGATGCGCGTCTGTCGGTGTACGACGGGACCTGGGGAGTCCAGTCGCACGGCGAGGGCCACGGCCGTGAACACCGGAGCAAGCAGCACGATGAGCAGCGCCGCGCCCAGTCGGTCGGTCACAACCTTGAGCAGCGCCGCGAGTCCCCGTCTCAAGGGCGGCGCCACGTTCAGCATCGTCAGCCCGGCCACGGAGAAGACGCCCACGCGGCGCCCAAACACCTCTGTGAGGCCCGGTACGACCACGAACGGGCACTCCTCGCCATGCAGCGCCCACGACAGCCGCCGCAGGCGCGTTCCGGCGAGGTGTGGCCCCGGCACGACGAGGACCACGTCCACGCCGAGCCGCCGTGCCGCTTCCAGCACCGGGGCTGAGTCGGCGGACATGCGCGAGGGCGCCTGTCTGCCGAGGCGGGCCACGATCGGGGCGAGCACATGCGGGTCTGCTTCACCGATCGGGCACACACCGACGATCACGAACTCGTGGTCGGTCCGTCTCGCGAGGTGGCTCACCAGACCGTCGACGGCGTTCGGCTCCCCGATCACCAGGGCCCGGCGGACCGCCCGACCGCCGCGGCGGCAGTTGGCCAGATGACGGTGGAGCATCGTGTGCACGACGGCGCTCACCGGGGCGCAGGGCACCAGGGCGGCCAGTACGAGGAGGAAAGGGGACTCCTCGCCCGTCGCCGCCCTCACCACCGCGAGCAACCCGACCAGTACCAGCCAGTCCTGCAGCGCGGGGACAACGTTGTCGCCTTCAGCGAGGTGGCGTTCGGCGTATCGGTCCCGTGCGCCGCGGACCAGCAGCCATGCCCCGGCCGCCACCGTCGCGTACGCCGCGGCATGCGTGCTGTTGACCCATGCGACGGCCAGATACACGGGTAGTGCGGCGGCGACTGCGTCGCCGAGGACGGCGGCCGGCGCGTACCAGAAGGACTTGCCGGAACGGCGCCTGGCCGGTGGCTGCTCCCGGATGACCTGCGTCTGCGTGTGTCTTGCTGCCGGTACTTGGGGCATGGTCTCCCCGAACAGCCACATTCGCCCTCCAAATCGGATCAAAAAGGACTGTTCGAGTGTCTCTGGCTGTTCATCTGGGAGCGGGGCGCGACGCTGAGGCACGGGGAACTCTCACCCGATCTGCCCCGCCTTTCGTGGAGTCACCGGACTGTCCCGAGTTGCATTTACAGGTCTGTCAGTGACGGGCACGGACGAGGGGCCGGGGTCGCGCCCTGCGACCCCGGCCCCTCAGCGGCATACGAACGCCGGCTACTTCACCGGCTCCGGCTCCGGCGCGCTCTCCGCCTCCGCCTCGCCCGCCGGGTCGGCCGGCGTCTTGACGGAGTCGAGCAGCAGCTGGGCGACGTCCACGACCTGGATGGACTCCTTCGCCTGGCCGTCGTTCTTCTTGCCGTTGACCGAGTCGGTCAGCATGACCAGGCAGAACGGGCAGGCGGTGGAGATGATGTCCGGGTTCAGGGAGAGGGCTTCGTCGACGCGCTCGTTGTTGATGCGCTTGCCGATCCGCTCCTCCATCCACATCCGGGCACCGCCGGCACCGCAGCAGAAGCCCCGCTCCTTGTGACGGTGCATCTCCTCGTTCCGCAGGCCGGGGACCTTGCCGATGATCTCGCGCGGCGGGGTGTAGATCTTGTTGTGGCGGCCCAGGTAGCACGGGTCGTGGTAGGTGATGATGCCCTCGACCGGGGTGAGGGGGACGAGCTTGCCCTCGTCCACCAGGTGCTGCAGCAGCTGGGTGTGGTGGATGACCTCGTAGTCGCCGCCGAGCTGGGGATACTCGTTGCCGATCGTGTTGAGGCAGTGCGGGCAGGTCGCGACGATCTTCTTCGCCGATGTCGGCTTCTTCGACTCCGGCGTGACCTTGCCGTCGTCGTCCAGCTCCTCGCCGAAGGCCATGTTCAGCGCGGCCACGTTCTCCATGCCGAGCTCCTGGAACAGGGGCTCGTTGCCCAGGCGGCGGGCGGAGTCACCGGTGCACTTCTCGTCACCGCCCATGATCGCGAACTTGACGCCCGCGATGTGCAGGAGTTCGGCGAACGCCTTCGTGGTCTTCTTGGCACGGTCCTCCAGGGCGCCGGCGCAGCCGACCCAGTAGAGGTACTCGACCTCCGTGAGGTCCTCGATGTCCTGGCCGACGACCGGTACCTCGAAGTCGACCTCCTTGGTCCACTCCAGGCGCTGCTTCTTGGCCAGCCCCCAGGGGTTGCCCTTCTTCTCCAGGTTCTTGAGCATCGTGCCCGCCTCGGACGGGAACGCGGACTCGATCATGACCTGGTAGCGGCGCATGTCGACGATGTGGTCGACGTGCTCGATGTCCACCGGGCACTGCTCGACACAGGCGCCGCAGGTGGTGCAGGACCACAGCACGTCCGGGTCGATGACGCCGTTCTCCTCGACGGTGCCGATCAGTGGGCGTTCGGCCTCCGCGAGGGCCGTGGCGGGGACGTCCTTGAGCTGTTCGGCGGACGCCTTCTCCTCGCCCTCCATCGTCTTGCCGCCGCCGGCCAGCAGGTAGGGCGCCTTGGCGTTGGCGTGGTCGCGCAGGGACATGATCAGCAGCTTCGGGGACAGCGGCTTGCCGGTGTTCCAGGCGGGGCACTGCGACTGGCAGCGGCCGCACTCGGTGCAGGTGGAGAAGTCGAGCAGGCCCTTCCAGGAGAACTGCTCGACCTGGGAGACGCCGAAGACGTCGTCCTCGCCCGGGTCCTCGAAATTGATCGGCTTGCCGCCGCTCGTCATCGGCTGCAGGGCACCGAGGGCCGACTCACCGGTGGCGTTGCGCTTGAACCAGATGTTCGGGAAGGCGAGGAAGCGGTGCCAGGCCACACCCATGTTGATGTTGACCGAGACCACGATCATCCAGATGAACGAGACGCTGACCTTGATCCCGGCGAACAGGTAAACCAGGTTCTGCAGCGTGGAGACGTCGAGGCCCTTCAGGGCCAGGACGAGCGGGTACGACGCGAAGTACGCGGCCTCGTAGTGGTCCACGTGCTGCAGCGCGCCCTCCAGGCCGCGCAGCACGTAGATGACGACGCCGATGGTGAGGATGACGGACTCGACGAAGTACGCCTGCCAGGCCTTGGAGCCGGCGAAGCGGGACTTGCGGCCGGGCCGGGAGGGCAGGCTCAACAGGCGAATCGTGATGAGTACGGCGATGCCCAGCCCCGTCAGGACGGTGATGAACTCGACGTACATCTCCCAGGGCAGCCACCCGCCGATGAGCGGCAGCTGGAAGTCGGCCTCGAAGAGCTGGCCGAGGGCCTGGCCCAGCACCGGGATCAGCGTCAGGAAGCCCACCGCCACGAACCAGTGCGCGACGCCGACGACGCCCCAGCGGTTCATGCGGGTGTGGCCGAGGAACTCCTTGGCCACGGTGACCGTGCGCTGCTGGGGATCGTTGGTGCGGGTGCCGGCGGGCACGTTCTGTCCGAGCCGCACGAAGCGGTAGATCTGGCCGATGGCTCGGGCGAACAACGCCACGCCGACCACGGTCAGGACCAGCGACACGATGATCGCGGCGAGTTGCATTGGGGCTCCTCGGGCCTGCGAGGGGGGTCTCCTCGGTGTACGTCCTCTGTACTCCGGCGGAGAGATTACTAAGCGGTAACTTATGCAGTCCGTTCGAGAGTACCCACTTCTTCCATCGCACTGTAGTGGCGCAGGCGGTGATCTGCGTCGCTGTGCGGACCGCCTCAGGCGGGCACGAACTCCACACGGAACATTCTGGGCCAGAACTTCCCCGTGACGAGGAACTGGTCCGTGCCCGGGACGGCCGCGATGCCGTTCAGTACCGCCCCCCCGACGGTTTCGTCGTCGTGCAGCAGACCCGAGGCGTCGATGCTCGCCGTCACCGCGCCGGTGGCGGGATCGATGCGCACGATCCGGTCGCTGAAGAGCACATTGGCGTATACCGCGCCGCCCACACACTCCAGCTCGTTCAGCTCCGTCACGGGCCGGGTCCCTTCGGTCACGGTGACCTCGCCCGTCTTCGCGAGCGTACGGGGGTCCCGGAAGGTCAGTCGTGACGAGCCGTCGCTGGTCACCAGTCGGTGCCGGTCGCGCTGGAGGCACACCCCCCAACCCTCGTCGGGGTAGGGGACGCGGCGCAGCTCCGCGAGCGTGCGGGCGTCGCGTTCGATGGCGACCCGGTTTCGCCAGGTGAGGTGCCACAGGGTCCGGCCGAGCACGGTGACTCCCTCACCGAACAAGGGCGCGCGGAGGGCCACACGGACGTTGGGCTTCCTGCCCGGCAGCCCCGCGCGCACCGATGACCGGCCGGAGATGCCGGTGCTCTCGTACAGCGTGCCGCTGGCCATCTCGAGGCCCTGGGTGAACGCCCTACGGTCGTGCGGAAGGGTCGCGAGGACCTTGACCCGCAAATGCTCGATCCGGTGCGTGGCGGACTGCCGCCTACTCGCGGAGACAGCCGAGGCCCTGTCCACTTGATCGTCCGTGACCTGGTCTCCCCCAGTGCAAGTGGCGAGCAGTAGCCCACCTGTGAGAACGGCGGCCGTCGCCGTGCGACGCACGCGCTCAGACACGGCATACACCCCCGGGCTTCAGCGTGGCGCGCAGCGGCGTCACCAGGGGCTGCTGCAACAGGGCGGGGGTGGCGTCGGCGTGCGGCTCCAGCAGGTGCAGCACCAGGGTGCGGCTAGAGCCGGCGGGCAGTTCCATGTCGACCGTGTACACGGGATGGCCGCGTTCGAGGCCGGGTGCGATCATCACCGGGCGGCCGTCCACAGTGACGCCGGCGAGGTCGGCGCCGACGCCCGCGTAGTACGACACGAGGAGCCGGTTGTCGCCAGGGCGTGTGCGGTAGGCCGGGTGGTCATTCCGCAATGTGACGTAGCCGGGCAGGCCGGAGGTCGGGGCCCGGTTGGTCAGGGTCACGGTGACGGTGACGGCGCGCTCGCCACGAGTGCAGGCGCCCGCTTCCCAGACCAGGCTCCGGTCGAGGTAGTAGTCCAGCTTGGAGCCGGCCGCGTTGTTCACCACGATTCCGGCGAAGGGGCCGGGGGTGTCCGGGAGTGTGCCCGAGTACGGGCGCGACTCCAGCAGGCGCTGCTCGGCAGCGTGCGCGCTCCAGATCTTCAGCCGTCCGTCCCGCTGGGCGTCGTTCGCGGCGACGAGCAACGCCGGCAGTCGGCGCGTGTCGCGGGCCGCGGTCATCAGGGGCCCGGCGGCGGCGCGGGCCGCGTCGACGAAGAATGCCTTGCGCCGGGCGACGTCGGCGTAGCGCGCGTAGCTGGCCCGCTCGGTGAGGTCCACGACGTTGTCGGCGGTGAGCTTCGTGCCGTCGGCCATGCGGGCCGGACCGGTGACCCGCAGAAAACGGCTCAGCGTGACCGGGTCGACGGCGATCGCTCCGTCCACGCGCTCGCCGGTGTGCTCGCGCCACGCGGCGGCCCAGATGCGGGCCGCGTAGGGGAAGTGCGGGCTCGTGTTGGAGTTGGCCCACACGTGGGTGGGATCACTGCTCTGGTAGGTGGTGTTGAAGTCGGCTCCCAGGTCGACGTTCGCCTTCACCGTGGCCATCTCGGTGTTGTTGCCGAACCGCTCGAAGGACAGATGGCCCCGGTCGGCCCGCAGGATGGCGAAGGCCCCCGGCAGGCCCCCGGTGCCGCGTGCCTCGGCGATGTTCTGGAACGCGAGGAAATACCGCCGCTCTCCGTGCGCGCCGAGCATGGCCGGCAGGACCCGGGCCGCCGCGGAGGCGTCGGTCATCACCGGGGTGAGGCGGTCGAGCTGCCGCTGGAGACCGGCGCGGGCCCGGTCGGCCGCGGGTAGCCAGGTGGACCGGGGCAAGGCGCGTACGTCGCTCCGCACCTGGGCGGCGACGTCTGCCGCCCGGACGACGTCCGGCGCGTGCTGCTGCAAGGACATGAGCGCCTTGGACACCCCATCGCCGTCGCTGTCCGGTGCGGGTGCCAGGAGAGCGTTCGCCAGCGGGGACAGTACGTCGCCGGACAGGCGGTCCGCCGCGTATGCGGCGCCGCGCACCGTCTTGAACGGGTCCCCGAGGAAGGGCAGCACAGAGGCCGAGTACCAGGCCGGACCCGTGGTGAGGAGGTGCGCCCGCTCGGCATGGGCGGCCGCGGAACGTGCCGCCCGCTCCCGGTCCCGGGCCGGGCCGTGCGCCGACGCGGCGGTGACGGACTGCCGCAACGCGTCGAGATCCCGCTGGGTCGTGCTCAGTTCCGAACGGGCCAGCAGCCCGGTGACAGCGATCCAGACGGCGCCGGCCAGCGGCAGCGCTACGGCTGCCAGCAGGACGTACCTGGGCCTGCGCCAGCGAGCCGCTGCTCGGTCGGGGGAGCGGCCGGGACCGGGCACACGGACGGCGTCCCGACCGGGGCCGGGACGCCGTGGTACCGCCGTGAACTGGTCTTGCTCTGTCATGAGCTGCGGCGACGACGCGCGACCAGCAACGTGCCACCGCCGCCCGTGACCAGTGCCCCAGCGGCGCCGACCAATGCCAGGGCATGGTCACTGCCGGTGCGCGCGAGGCTCGGGAGTTGCAGGTTGCGGTCGTGTCTGCCGGATCCGTCCTTCGAGGCGCGTCCGCCGTGTCCCTGGGACCCGCCGTCGGATCCACGATGGTCCGGCTTGCCGGCCTCGCCCACCACCTTGATGAGGGCGGAGAGCGTCCGCTCCGGGTCGTGGGCGATCAGTTTGAAGGTGTGGTACCCGGGCTTGGTGCGAGGAGGGATGGTCACAGTCTCCTCCGTGAGGGTTCCGGTGCCGTCCGCCGTGAACCTGCCCAGGACGACCTCACGAGACAGCAGCACCGCGGTTACCGGCTGCCCGGGGGCAAAGCCCGATGCGGAGAAGGTCAGCGTGCCCCCGGCGGGCACCGTGACGGGTCTGACAGTGAGGCACACGGTGGCGGGGTACCCCGTGCACGTGGACTGCGCGTGGGCGGGCTGCGCTGCCACGAGCGGTACGGCGACAAGCACGGCAGCCGATGCCGCTGATGCCAGGGCGCCTCGCCATTTGGACGATGTCCTCATCTTCTTCACTCTCCTTGACTCAAGTACGGATCGGGCTGCAACGTGGGCCGTCATCAAGATCTGGATACATGGAATTAATGGGACATATCTGGATCGACTGGCATGACCGGGGCAGAAGGCACCGGATGATGTAGCGCTCGCATCTCGGTAAACCGCCCCGTGGGTCCGACCGGGTGACGGGGCGGTATGTGTCGGCAGGTCCGTTCGACGGCCTCCTGGGGTGGCTCCCCCCGATGACGTGGGCGATTGCCTATGTTCGGCTGCACGCATAGGGAACAGAACGCCCCGATACGGGTGGTTCCTTCGGTCTATGAGGGGTGCAGTTTGGATCTCCACGGATTCCTGAAGGCTCTTGCCAGACGCTGGCCGACCGTTGTGGTCTGCCTGGCTCTCGCGATCGGGGCGGCGTTCGCCGCCACCGCCCTGAGCACCCCCGTCTACGAGGCCAGGACCCAGCTCTTCGTCGCCACCCGTACCGGCGAGGACACCGCGCAACTGAATCAGGGTCAGAGCTTCTCGCAGGCACGTGTGCAGTCGTACGCCGAGATCGTGACGACCCGTCAGGTGACGGCGGCGGTGGTGGAGGAGCTGGGGCTGCACACCACGCCGGAGGAACTGGCCTCCCGGATCACCGCCCAGGCGCCGCTCAACACCGTGCTCATCGACATCACCGTCCGGGACACCGTGCCACGGCGCGCGGCACGCATTGCCAACGCGGTCGCCGACCGGTTCACCTCGGTGGTCGAGCGGCTGGAGACGCCCAAGCGTGTGTCGGGCTCGGGGCAGTCCGTCAGGAGCCGTATGTCGCCCGTCTCCCTGGGCGTGACCCAGGAGGCCGTCGCGCCCACCGCCCCGGTCTCGCCCCGCCCCGTACTGAACCTGGTCGCGGGCGTGCTCGGCGGCCTGTTGCTCGGGGCCGGTCTCGTCGCCCTGCGCGAGACGCTCGACACCACGCTCAAGACCGATGAGATGCTGGCTCAGTTCAGCGGGCTGCCCGTCCTCGGCACCATTCCCTACGACCGGAACGCCCCGAGGAACCCGCTCGTCACCACCGACATGCACTCCAGGCGCGCCGAGGCCTTCCGGAAGCTGCGCACCAACCTGCAGTTCTCTCAGGTCGACGACCCGCCCCGGCTCATCGTGGTGACGAGTTCGGTGCCCGGCGAGGGCAAGACCAACACGGCCGTGAATCTCGCCCTGTCGCTCGCCGAAGCGGGTGTGTCCACCTGCCTGGTGGACGCCGACCTGCGCCGTCCGTGCGTGGCCCCGACGTTCGGTCTCGTCCAGGACGCCGGTCTGACCACGGTGCTCATCGGTCAGGCCCGCCTCGAGGACGTGATGCAGCACACCGGTGGCCGGCTCTCGGTGCTCGCCAGCGGCGCCGTACCGCCGAACCCCACCGAACTGCTCGCGTCGGCACGGATGGAGGAGGTACTGCGCGAACTGGCGGAGGCCTACGAGATCGTGATCGTCGACTCCGCGCCACTGCTGCCGGTCGCCGACACGGTGGGACTCGCCTCGCTCGCCCAGGGCGCGCTGCTCGTCGTCCGTGCCGCGAAGACCAGCCGGGACCAGGTCCGTACCGCGGCGGAGTCGCTCGACCGCGTGGGCGTCCACGTCCTCGGAACCGTCTTCAGCATGGCCCCGGTTCCCAAGGGCGGCCGCTACGGCCACTACGGTGCCTACGGCCGGTACGGCGAACTGCCCGCGCCGCGTACCGGGGCCCCGCGGGACGAGGCCGTCGCGCCCACGAGGACGCATCACTCGAGCGAGACATGACCCGGGTCCTGTTCGTGTGCACGGGCAACGTGCACCGTTCGGTGCTCGCCGAGCGGTTGCTGGCCGCGAGGCTCCCGTCCGGCTCGGCCGTGCGGCCGGAGAGCGCCGGCACGGAGGCGCGGCCCGGGCCCGGCATGGAGAGGTCGACCAGGGCGGTGCTGGAGAAGCTGGGCGGGGACGGCTCCGGCTTCTTTGCCCGCCGGCTCACCGCGTCGCTCGTCGCAGGAGCGGGCCTGGTGCTCGGGCTCACGCGCGAGCACCGGGAGGCGGCCGTGCGCCTCGCGCCCTCGGCGATGCGGCGCTGCTTCACCCTCAAGGAGTTCGTGCGTCTCACCGCGGGGGGAGTCGACGGGGTGCGGGGCTGGACGGGGGCGGGTGGCGTGACGCCACCCGCGGAGAGGCGGTTCGTGGACCGAAGGGTGCCGGGTGGGGCACCGGACCGGTACGGTCCGGCCGGCGTGCACGGGGCGGCTCCCTGCGCGGCCGCCCCGGACACCGTCGACAGCGGAGCCCCGTTCAGGGAGGCCCCGGCCCCCGTTCTCGGTTTCGATGCCGTAGTGGCCGCCGCGGCGGCCCGCCGGGGCTCGACCGCCGCGGTTCCGGCCGCCGAGGACGACGTCCAGGATCCCTGGGCGCAGCCCTACGACGTGCTGTACGAGTGCGCCCGCGAGATCGACCGGGCCGCAAGCAGGCTGGCGCTGCTGTTGGGTGGTGGGAGCGCGAGGGTGTGAGGAATGCGGGTCTCGCAGCTGTGACCTGCAGTGTTTCCTTGGTTGCCGTGCGGCCTCGGACAAAAGTTGAGTCTGCTCGACTCAGGTCTGTTGACGCCGCCCGTTCCCTCATGCATCCTTGAGCCTGTTCCACTCAAGTCAGCTGGAGGAATCGAAATGGCACGTGCGGTCGGCATCGACCTGGGCACGACTAACTCCGTCGTCAGCGTTCTGGAGGGCGGCGAGCCCACCGTCATCACCAACGCCGAGGGTGCCAGGACCACGCCGTCCGTCGTCGCCTTCGCCAAGAACGGCGAGGTGCTCGTCGGCGAGGTGGCCAAGCGCCAGGCGGTCACCAACGTGGACCGGACCATCCGTTCCGTGAAGCGTCACATGGGCACCGACTGGAAGATCCAGCTGGACGGCAAGGACTTCAACCCGCAGCAGATCTCCGCGTTCATCCTGCAGAAGCTGAAGCGGGACGCGGAGGCGTACCTGGGTGAGAAGGTGGCCGACGCGGTCATCACCGTCCCCGCCTACTTCAACGACTCCGAGCGGCAGGCCACCAAAGAGGCCGGTGAGATCGCCGGTCTGAACGTGCTCCGTATCGTCAACGAGCCGACCGCGGCCGCCCTCGCCTACGGCCTCGACAAGGACGACCAGACCATTCTCGTCTTCGACCTCGGTGGTGGCACCTTCGACGTGTCCCTGCTGGAGATCGGCGACGGTGTCGTCGAGGTGAAGGCCACCAACGGTGACAACCACCTCGGTGGTGACGACTGGGACCAGCGCATCGTCGACTACCTGGTCAAGCAGTTCGCCGCCGGCCACGGTGTGGACCTCGGCAGGGACAAGATGGCCCTCCAGCGCCTGCGTGAGGCCGCGGAGAAGGCGAAGATCGAGCTGTCCTCGTCGACCGAGACCTCGATCAACCTGCCCTACATCACCGCGTCCGCCGAGGGACCGCTGCACCTGGAC
>NZ_JAYWVC010000104.1:0-28987 GCF_036281785.1 Streptomyces chiangmaiensis
GCTCTCGCCGAGGGCCGGCAGGGTTACGGAAACCGTCATGACTTCGGTCGCTCCTCATGCATCTGCAGGGTGCCGG
Organism: Streptomyces chiangmaiensis; assembly: GCF_036281785.1. Classification (NCBI taxonomy): domain Bacteria; kingdom Bacillati; phylum Actinomycetota; class Actinomycetes; order Kitasatosporales; family Streptomycetaceae; genus Streptomyces; species Streptomyces chiangmaiensis. Next base: position 77 of record NZ_JAYWVC010000104.1, read on the forward strand.
GGCACCCCTGGTCTTTCCAGGCCCCAGGGTCCGCGGGGCCACTTCCGGTACGCCGTGCCATCGGCAAGGTGCTCACCCCTGCCAGCCGTAGCGGTCGCGGGCCTGGACCACTGTCTGGGGGTCGACGACACCGGCCCGCGCCAACTGGTCCAGGGCGGCGACCACGATCGACTCGGCGTCCACGCGGAAATAGCGGCGCGCGGCATCACGGGTGTCGGAGAGCCCGAAACCGTCCGTTCCCAGCGACGAGTAGTCCTGCTCGACCCACTGGCTGATCTGATCGGGTACCTGCCGCATCCAGTCGCTGACCGCCAGGACGGGCCCCCGCGTGCCGGACAGCGCCGCCGTCACATGGGGGACGCGCTCCTCCCCCCGCAGCCGCGCCCGGTCGGCATTCAACCCATCGCGGCGCAACTCCGTCCAGGAGGTCACGGACCAGACGTCAGCCTGGACGCCCCACTGGGACGCGAGAAGCTCCTGGGCCTCCAGCGCCCAGTGGATGGCCGTGCCGGAGGCGAGCAATTGAATCCCCGGTCCCTCGTCGTGGCGCTCCGCCGCCTTGAACCGGTAGATGCCCCGCAGGATCCCCTCCTCGATCGAGGGCCCCGTGGGCATGGCCGGCTGTCGTTTGGGCTCGTTGTAGACCGTCAGGTAATAGAAGATGTCTTCGGGCCGGTCGCCGTACATCCGCCGCAGTGCTTCCCTGACGATCACCGCGATCTCGTACGCGAAGGCCGGGTCGTAGCTCACAGCGGCCGGATTCGTGGATGCCAGCAGGTGGGAATGCCCGTCGGCGTGCTGCAGTCCCTCACCGGTCATCGTCGTGCGGCCGGCCGTCCCGCCGATGAGGAAGCCGCGCCCCATCTGGTCTGCCAGAGCCCAGAACTGATCGCCCGTCCGCTGGAACCCGAACATGGCGTAGAAGATGTAGAAGGGGATCATGGGCTCGCCGTGTGTGGCGTACGACGTGGCCGCGGCGGTGAACTCCGCCAATGACCCGGCTTCGGTGATGCCTTCGTCGATGAGCTGGCCGTCCTTGGTCTCTCTGTAGTGCAGCAGCTGATCGATGTCGACGGGCTCGTAGTTCTGCCCCTCGGACGAGTAGATCCCGGCTGTCGGAAACAGGGACTCCATGCCGAAGGTACGTGCTTCGTCGGGGACGATGGGCACCCAGCGCTTCCCTGTCTCCTCGACGCGCATCAGGTCCTTGACCAGCCGGACGAGCGCCATGGTGGTGGCCACCTCTTGCTTGCCGAAGCCCTTTTGGAGGGCTTCGAAGGGCCCCGACGGCGGCTGCTGCAGCGGCTTGGCCACCACCCTCCGTACCGGGGCCGGACCTCCCAGAGCGGAACGCCGGTCGCGCAGGTACCGCACCTCGTCCGAGTCCTCACCGGGATGCCAGAACGGCACCAGATCCCCGGTGAGCGCGCTGTCCGGGATGGGCAGGTCCAGTGCGTCGCGCATCCGACGGAACTGGGCCATGGTCAGCCTCTTCATCTGGTGATTGGCGTTGCGGGACTCGAAATCCGAGCCCAGCGTGTGTCCCTTCACCGTCTGGGCGAGGACGACAGTCGGCTGCCCCTTGTGCTCGGCGGCGGCCCGGTAGGCGGCGTAGACCTTGAGGGGTTCGTGACCACCCCGGGAGTTCTCGAAGAGGTCGGTGAGCTGGGCGTCACTGAGCCCCGCGGCGATGTGGGACAACGTGTCACCGGTGAAGAAGTGCTTCCGTATGTAGGCGGCGTCCCGGGCGGCGTAGGTCTGGAGCTGGGCATCGGGCACCTCACCGAGCCGCCGGACGAGGGATCCGTCGGTGTCCTGCTGCAGTACCGGGTCCCAGGCCTCGCCCCAGAGAGTCTTCACCACATGCCAGCCCGCACCACGGAACCGGGCCTCGAGCTCCTGCACGATCTTGGAATTCGACCGGACAGGACCGTCCAGCCGCTGCAGGTTGCAGTTGACGACGAAGGTGAGGTTGTCCAGACCCTCGCGTGCGGCGAGTTGCAGCGCAGCCGTCGACTCGGGCTCGTCCATCTCGCCGTCGCCCAGAAAGGCCCACACATGCGAACCGGACGTGTCCTTGATGCCCCTGTTATGCAGGTAGCGGTTGAACCTGGCCTGGTAGACGGCCGCGAGCGGGCCCAGCCCCATGGAGACGGTCGGAAACTCCCACAGCCACGGCAGGCGCCGAGGGTGCGGGTAGGACGGCAGGCCGTGACCGTCGGCCTCACGCCGGAAACTGTCCAACTGGTCCTCGCGCAGCCGTCCCTCCAGGAACACACGCGCGTAGATGCCGGGCGAGGCATGGCCCTGGAGAAACAGCTGGTCTCCGGAACCGTCCTCGTCCTTGCCTCGGAAAAAGTGATTGAACCCGATCTCGTAGAGCCATGCCGCCGACGCGTAGGTCGAGATGTGGCCACCGAGACCCAGCCGGGAACCGCGGGTCACCATGGCAGCCGCGTTCCATCGGTTCAGCGCGGTGATACGGGACTCCATGGCGATGTCGCCCGGAAAGACCGGCTGGGACGACGCAGGGATCGTGTTGATGTAGTCCGAGGACAGCAGCCCGGGCAGAGTGACCCCGGACCTGGCCGCGTACTCATGCACCCGCCGCAGCAGGTACACGGCGCGCTCGGGCCCCGCATGCCTGATGACAGCGTCGAGTGAGGCCTGCCATTCCTTCGTCTCCTCGGCATCGCGGTCGGGTAGCTGGTCGAGCTCACTCGTCGCGGAGGACTCTGTGGGCCGAGCTGGATCACTCATTGCGGTCTTCCTGTCGAAATGTGGGGAGGGAGGACGGACGGCGTGCGAGCACAAACGTTCTTGCAGTGGCCGCGAAGAACGGGCGTGCGTGGCAGGCCGCCGCCGCATCGGCGCCCATCAGCGCCGCGCGAGCCACTCACCGAACGTCGTGCGACCGATGCGGGTCCCAGGGCAGGGGAGAAGCGTGGTTCCTCCTTCGCTCCGGGGTGAAGAGCCCGGCGCGCGCATCGGCCACGACGCCCCCGCTTGTGTCCTGGTGACGGCGAAGTCAGCCACGTGCACTACATACGACCGATTTCGTGCCGCTGTTGTGACACCGGGCGCAGTGGTCGCACATCGCACCCGACACTGCGGCGCCGTTGAGCGCGGGACGATCACCCTGTGCGGAGGGCCGCCGCCCGACCAGCCTCGAATGTACGGACGCCGTCACCGCCGAGCGGGAGATCTTGGCATATCGGCCTCACGACCTGCCGGTGAACGGTCATTCATAGGTGCAGGAAAACAACACGGAGGTGCAACACAGTGTCAAGCAACGACTCAACGGGTGCGACGGACGGCACGCCGCGATCCGAGCTGTGGAAGACCGCGGTGACGATGCTGCTGGACGTGAAGCCGACCCTCGTCCCGGAAGACGCCTCGAGCGTGATCATCCTGGTCGAGTGGCCTCCCGGTGACCCGGGTACTCCTCCGCACCGCCACTCGGGGCCGGCCTGCGTGCCCCGCGCCCAGCAGACTGAACTGCGGTTTTCTCTTCGGCCACGCTGCTACGACGGAAGCAGCCCCGCTCCGGGGAGGACGCGTGAAGCGCGAGTGCGATGGACGCCGTGTCCTCCATACGCACCATGCTCTTCGCGGCTCCGTCCGACCCTCGGTTGCGGCGGCGTGCCCTGCTGTGGAGCTCCGTGTGACACCGGCGGATCGACCGTGTCCGGTTTCCCTTGTCCGGCGACTCGTTGCGTTACTGGCTGTACGTCATGCGCCCTGTCGGTCAAGTGTGTAGACGGGCTTCGTCGATACATCACACTGTCTGCACCATCGGTGTGATAGCAGTCAGGAGGAAGTCAAAACTTTGATAAGCTGTTCACAGCGTTCCGGCTGCCGATGGACTCACTCCCCCGTGATGGGTGTCCGGAGCGCGCCACCTGCGACTAGAGCCAGCAGGTGCAGCGCCCGGGCGCCACACGATCCCCCATCTGGGTGGCGCCCGGGACTCTTCACCGACCGGTCGCGGTCACCGGCCGCCGACCTTTCGACAGATGTGCCGGCCACCGTCGCCGCCAGGCCGCCGCCGGATGTACGCCATCGCTGACCCATGTGTCACCGGATGGTCCGCCGCGCGCGGCGAGGAAGATCACGCCAGGTGGACGCGGTCTTGGCCGTGCCTGTGTCACGCGGTACGGTCTGTCCGATATCGACGACGGTACGACGGAAGCCGGTGGGAATCCGGCACGGTCGCGCCACTGTATGCCAGACGCTCCCGGGCTTCTGGTGAGTCAGACCCGTGGCCGTCGTCCTGTGCACCACCGAGATGGGACGCGAACTCCCAGAGGAGGCCCTGCCATGGCGCAGTCCGTCGCCCGGCCAACAGTCACGACCCCCACCGTTCCTGCCACGCTGCCGCTGAAGGCGATAGCTCCCTGGGCGGTCTTCTTCGGCATCCTCATGCTGATCCTGCTCTATTTCGTCGGCGCCGAGCAGGGCGCCACCTCCGTGTTCAGCGGCACGGATGTTCACGAGTGGGTGCATGACGCCCGCCACCTGCTCGGCTTCCCCTGCCACTGACGCGAGGGGCGCCGTATACCCATGAACTCCACAACGGTAAGAAATCTACTCGTGCGGGGCATGCTCGCCGGCCTGGCCGCCGGCGTGCTCGCCCTCGTCGTCGCCTACTTCCTCGGCGAGCCGAACGTGGACAGCGCGATCGGCTTCGAGGACGCCCACTCCCATGAGCACGAGACGGAAGTCGTCTCCCGATCCCTGCAGTCCACCGCCGGTCTCGCCACCGGTGTCCTGCTCTACGGGGTCGCCTTCGGCGGTATCGCGGCGCTCGCCTTCTGCTTCGCGCTGGGCCGCGTCGGCCGTATCAGCCCCCGGGCGACCGCCCTGCTGCTGTCCGGCTGCGCGCTGCTCGCGGTGTATGTCGTTCCGTTCCTGAAGTATCCGGCGAACCCGCCCTCGGTCGGCGACCCCGACACGATCGGCAAGCGGACCACGCTGTACTTCTTGATGATGGCGCTGAGCGTGCTCCTCGCGATCGCCGCCACCATCCTCGGCAAGCGGCTCGCGCCCTCGCTGGGCACCTGGTACGCCACCGTTGTGGCGGTGGCCGTGTTCGTCGTGGTGACCGGCCTGGCGTACGCCTTCCTGCCGGTCGTCAACGAGGTGCCGAAGGACTTCCCGGCGACCCTGCTCTGGCGGTTCCGGCTCTCCGCCCTGGCCATGCAGGTCGTCCTGTGGGGCGGATTCGGGCTGGCCTTCGGTGAGTTGGCCGAACGGTTGCTGAATCCGAAGCCCGCGACGGCCGCGTCGGGACGGACAATTCCCGCCGGACACTGACACCTTCAGGACGCGAGAGGGCCCCCTGGAACCGCTTCGGGGCTCTCTCGCGATCCGCACACGACCGCCATGTCGGCGAACCCCTGCGATCACGGGACTAGCCGGCGTCCCGCGCGGCCAGTGGACGGCCCAGGCGCAGGTTCCAGCGTCCGGCCCGGCCACTGAGTTCGGTCGCCGTCAGCGGGGGAACGTCGAGACGCCAGAAGGCCGCCGCCGGTATGTCCAGTGCATGGACGACGGCCGCCCGTACGACCTCCGGCTCGACCACGGCGAGCGTACGACCGTCCGTCTCCGGCGCGGTGACCAGCCAGCGTGCGATCCGCCCGCACAGATCCTGCACCGACTCACCACCGTGGGGCGCGGAGCCGGGGTCGGTGAGCCAGCGGCCCACCGCCTCCGGCTCGGTGGCTCCCACCTCCTCCAGGGTGCGGCCTCGCCAGCGGCCCACATCGAGACCCGCCAGCTCCGGTGTCGCCGTACCGTCGAGGCCGAGTGCCGCGGCCGTCTCTCGGCAGCGCACGCCGGGCGAGGTGAGGACACGGATCGCCGGGGGAAGCGAACCGGCCGCCGCACGGGCCCGTACCGCCCCACCGTCATCGATCGAGCCGCCGTCGTCGAAGCGGGTCTGCCGCAGCGACGCGCTCATGGCGGGGGAGATGAAGAAGACTCGGCTGGTCACGCGATCGCTCCTGCTGCTGTCATGAGGTGCATGGTGCCCGAAACCGCCGCGGATGATGGTGCGCGCGACCCAGAAGTACCGTGCGCCCTCGGGTATTTCGGCGGCCTGAGGCAGATCCGGCCGGGTGCGGAGAACACGGCTCCCTCGGTCGTCACGGTGCCCGACCGGTCGAGGACGGCGGTGAGTTCCGCTACGTGCGTGATGTTTCGAAACGGGTGTGCCGTCATTTCGTGCATGGTGTCACTCATCGGCCCCGACAGGGAGGCCGCACCCGCATCCGCTCACCCCGGACGGACCTCCCGGGACGGCGACGAGTGACGGCACGGCCGGCCGGACACCACTGTCCTGCCGACTCGCGCCGCTCGGTCACACCGCTCCCGCCGCTCGAGCTCTCATCTCACGGCGCTGATGAAGTACCAGGAGGGAATGGTCTTCCACGCCGCGTACTTGGAAGGGGTGCTGAACGCGGCGCTCGAGGCGGCGCGTTGCGAGGCCCAGAGATCTGTGGCCTGTTGCACCGGCAGGCTGTTGGCGAAGTTCTTGAGGAAGATGGCCTTTTTGAGATAGAGATTGCTGGCTCCGGCCGGGGCGTTCGCGTAGGGCACCGAGTCGAACAGCGTGCCGGCCGGTGCGTTCAAGGCGGATGTGGAACCGCTCAGCGACCCGGTGGTCTCCCCGACGGCAGGAGCCGCGGCGTCGACGTAGACGAGTGCCTTCACGTTCCCGCTCTGAGCGGCGGCGTCGGTGATCACCGAGCCGCCGTAGGAGTGGCCCACAAGGACGACGGGCCCGGGGATGCTCCGCAGGAAGCCGGCGACCGTGCGTGCGTCGCTCGTCAGGCCTTGCAGGGGGTTGGCGATGGCGCGGGCGGTGTATCCCTTGCGCCGGAGAATCTCGGCGCCTTGGCGAGGACGTGCTTGGATCGGAAGGCGGCGCGGCGCATTCCGCGGCCGGAATTCACATCGGCCCCTGCCGCGACACTAAGTGCTCGATCGTGCGGAAGGCTCTTTGCGAGGGGCCCGATGGGTGATGTTCCGGCCCGGCCCGGTAGACGCGGAGAATCACGTCCGTGCCGGTCACGCCCTGGTCAGGGGGTCCGATTCACCCACCGTTCCCCGGCGTCACCAACCCCGACTCGTACGCCACGATGACCAGCTGTGCCCGGTCCCGTGCCCCCAGCTTCCCCATGATCCGGCTGACATGGGTCTTCGCCGTCAGCGGGCTCAGGCCCAAGGCCTCGGCGATCTTGGCGTTGTTCAGTCCGCGCGCGACAAGGGTGAGCACCTCGCGTTCACGTTCGGACAGGCATTCGGGTCCCCCCGTCGCGGGCGCCACGGGGGTGCGCCGGAAACGGGCGATCAGCCGGGCCGTTGGCCCCGGCGACAACAGCGCCTCGCCGGCCACCACCGTGCGGATGGCGTCGAGCAGTTCGGCGGGCCTGGTGTCCTTCACCAGAAAGCCGGAGGCTCCGGCCCGCAGCGCCTCCACGATGTTCTCGTCGGTGTCATAGGTGGTGAGGACGAGCACCTTCACCCCGGCGAGGTCCTCGTCGGCGGCGATCAGCCGGGTCGCCTCGATTCCGTCGAGGTCGGGCATGCGGATGTCCATCACGACCAGGTCGGCGCGTGCCTCGCGGGCCAGCTGCACCGCCTCCCTGCCTGTGCCCGCCTGACCGACGACTTCCATGTCGCGGGCCGACTCGACGAGCATGGCGAACGCGGCGCGCACCAGGGTCTGGTCGTCTGCGAGCAGCACACGGATGCTCATCCGGTCCCTTCCAGCGGGGTGACGATGGTCATGAGCGGCAGGACGGCGGCCACCTCGAATCCGCCCTGCGCGCGTGGTCCGGCATCGAGTGTGCCTCCCACGCTGCGGGCCCGTTCCCGCATGCCGACGAGCCCGAAGCCGGGGACTCCACCGGGTGTGGGACCGGTGCCGTCGTCGGTCACGGACAGGTGCAGTGCGCCGTCCTTCTCGTACAGGTCGACGCGGACGGCCGGTTCGGGTCCGGCGTGCCGTACCGCGTTGGTCAGCGCCTCCTGCACGATGCGGTACGCGGCGGCGCCCACGGCCGGCGGGATCTCCCGGATCCGTACGGTCTGCTGGACCCGGGCGCCCGCGAGCCGCGCGGCCCCCACGAGATCGGTGACGCCGTCGACGCCGGGCAGCGGCCCGCGCGCCTCGCTCTCGGCGCCGTGCTCGCGCAGCACCTCGAGGGTCGTGCGCAGTTCGCCACGCGCCGTACGGCAGGTCTCTGCGATGTCGTCCAGCGCCCGGGCGATCGCCTCGCGGTCGAGCCGCTCGGGGTCGGCGACCAGCACATGCACGGCCACCGAGGTCTGCACCCCGATCAGGGTGATGCTGTGCGCCAGCAGGTCGTGCAGGTCACGCGCGATCCGCAGCCGCTCCTCGGCAACCCGGCGACGCGCCTCCTGCTCGCGGGTGCGCTCGGCGCGTTCCGCTCGTTCGACGATCGCGGCCACGTACTGACGGTAGTAGCGGACATCGACGCCGCAGAAGAGCACCGCGACCACCCAGCCGGAGACGCGGAGCAGCTCGACGGCCTGATGGGTGTTCACCGTGAGCATCACAGTCACGACGATGCCGAGGACGGCGATTCCCGTCAGGATCGTGCGCAGGGGCCGGCCGGTGACCGCGACCGTGTACAGCGCGACGAACGAGACCGGGAGGGGTGCGCCGTGGTTGTTGTCGAGGGCGTGGTACGGCGCGACGCACGCCACCACCGCCGCCAGCACCAGCAGCGGGCGGCGCCGTCGCCACACGATCGGTACGTGGGCGGCGAGCAGCAGCGTCCAGCCGAGGGCATCGGGGCGGCGGCCCGCGTCGGTGAACAGGCTCAGGCACACGGCCGAGACGGCGAGTGCCATGGCGAGCAGTGTGTCGTTGCGCATGCCGTGCGGAGCGGTCCGCGGGTCGCGGTTGAGTGCGGCGATGATCCGCTCGCCCCGGCGGGGCCGTACCGCTGTCGTGGTTGCCTGCACGGGCCCATCCTCCGCCAAAGGGGTGCCCCTCCGGCAGGGGGAGGGGCACCGGTCGGTCAGTGCGAGGAAGCGGTCACGGGCTCCGGCTCCTTCGGCGGGACCGGCCGCCCGGGCTCGCGCGAGAGCCGGCCCGGCCACCACACCCTCCGCCGCAGCAGGACACTCGCCGTCGTCACGAGGTACGTACGGACGAGGAAGGTGTCGAGCAGCACCCCGACGGCGATCACGAAGCCGAGTTCGACCAGGCCCACCAGCGGCAGCGTGGTCAGGACGGCGAACGTGGCCGCGAGGACGACGCCCGCGGAGGCGATGACCCCGCCGGTGGTGCGCAGGGCGGTGAGCGCCGCCGGCTGCGGCTCGGCGCCCGCGAGGGACTCCTCCCGCATGCGGTGCATCAGGAAGATGCCGTAGTCGACGCCGAGGGCGACCAGAAAGACGAAGGAGAGCAGACCCAGCCCTGGATCAGTCCCCTTGAAGCCGAGCAGAGGCTCGAACACCAGCCCCCCGATGCCGAGCGCCGCGCCCCACACCGCGACCACCGCGACGAGCAGCATCAGCGGCGCGACGAGGCTGCGCAACAGCCCCACGAGAATGACGAACACGGCGGCGAGAACGAGCGGTACGACGACCGCGCGGTCCCGGGCCTGGCTGTGGGCGAGGTCGAGCTGCTGGGCGCTGAGCCCGCCGACGTAGGCGCCGTAGGAGCGGTCGAGTCCGGCGCGCAGGGCCTCGATCGTGCGGGTCTCGCCGGGTGTCTCGGGGGCCGCGTCGGCGTGGACGGAGATCTCGGTCCAGCCGCCGCCGCTGCGTCCGGTCGTCGCGTCGGCGACCCCGTCGGTGGAACGGACCCGGTCCAGGACGGCGGCGGCGTGGTCGGCGGGGGCGACGACGGTGATCGGCTGGCTGCTGCGCTGGGGGTACGCGCGGGCCAGCGTCTGCATGGCGGAGATCGACTCGGGCTTCTGGGTGAAGGAGTCCGCCTGCCTGAGGCCGCCGGGCAGGTTGAGGGTGCCCAGGGCGAGGGCGCCGAGCAGCACGGCCCCGCCGACGAGCACGGTGAGGGGCCGGTGTGCGGCAGAGGTGCCCATGGCGGCGAACAGGGAGCGGCGCGCCTTCGGCCGGCTGCCGAAGGCGGGGATCAGGGGCCAGAAGATCCGGCGCCCGAGCAGGACGAGCAGGGCGGGCAGCAATGTGGTCATCGCGACGAGTGCCGAGAGCACACCCACCATGGCGACGGGCCCCATACCGCGGCTGCTGTTGAGGTCGGCGGCGAGCAGGCACAGCAGCCCGGCAGCCACGGTGCCCGAGGAGGCGAGGATCGCCGGGCCGCAGCCGCGCATTGCGGCGCGCATGGCGTCGTAGGGCCGCTCGTGGCGGCGCAGTTCCTCGCGGTAGCGGGAGATGAGCAGCAGCGCGTAGTCGGTGCCCGCACCGAGAACGAGGACGGTCATGACCCCACCGCTCTGGCCGCTGATGGTGACGCCGAAGGCCTCGTGGAGGCCGTATGCGCCGGCCATCGCCATGCCCGCGGCGACCCCGGCGACGGCCAGCGGCACCAGCCACAGGAACGGGCTGCGATAGATGAGGACCAGCAGCACGGTGACCACGCCGAGTGTGGCGTACAGCAGGGTGCCGTCGAGCGATCCGAACACCTTGCTCATGTCGGTGGTGAGGGCTCCGGGCCCGCCGACCTCGACGCTCAGTCCGTCGCCACCACGCGCGACATCCCGGACACCGTCGACGAAGTCGTTGCGCGCGTCCTCGTCCTGGCCGGGCTGGGTGCTGGACACCGGGTACATCAGGGTGCTGCCGTCCTGGGACGGGATCGGCTCCGGCCTGCCCGCCAGTTCGTACGTGGTTCCTATCTCGGCGACCTGGTCGGCGGCCCGCTGCCGGTCGGCGGCGGTGAGCCCGCCGTCGCGGTGGTAGACCAGGACGAGGTCGGTGGCCTCGCCGCCCGGCAACGTGTTCTGGATACGCGCCACTTGGGTGGAGTCCGCGCTGTCGGGCAGATAGTCGACGGCCCGGTTCTGCTGGGCGCCGGAGAACTTCCCCGCGAACGGCCCGGCCAGCAGGAACACTGCCAGCCACACTCCGAGCACCGCCCACGGCACGGTCCGTGGCCGTCGTAGGCCTCGCTTCATGGTCTCTGCCGCCCCCATGTCTCGGGTTCCCTCCGCTGTGGTTTCCGGTTGGGGTTCCAGACTTCCGGCGGCCGGACGGGAAAACGTCGCGCGCGAGGGCGAGTTGGGGGGTACTGCGTGGGGCGGTGTACGGCCGGGATTACTCCCCGGGGAGTAGCCCGACGCGAGGAGAAGTCCACCGGGCGCGGTGCCGAGGTACACGGGCGACGCATCCGGATGGGCCCGCGGCTTCGTGGAGCGGACCCTTCCCGTCGGCGTAGACGGCGTGAATGCTGTGTGCGATGCCTCCGGGCCGGTCGGTGCCCGCCCGGTCCGGTCGACGGATCGCCGGCGGGAACGTCGGCGAAGCAAAGGATCAAGGATTCCGTGGACACCCCTCACTTCATCGACTGCTGTCGACACCCCGCGCTGCGCGTCGTGCGCACCTTGTACGAGTCGAGCCACGACATGGAGTCCCTGCAGCAGTGCGCCTCCTGCGGTGCGTACTGGTTCTACCGCTTCCACGAGCACGTCAACTGGTCGACCGGCGAAGACGACCTGACATCGTGGTTCACCGCGCTGACCGGCGAAGAAGGAGCAAGGCTGCGGGACATGACGGACCGTGACAGCGAGGACCTCTCCTTCCTCGCCACACGCTCGAGCTGGATGGATGACGACGACGGTGTCCAGCGCGTCGAAGGCGCACCCGACCGTCCGTGGTCCTGAACTCACCACACCGGCGAGGACGAGGGCCTGTGGCCGCCGGTGCGCGAGCGCGACCCGGCCGCCGCCCGGCAGGTCACCGCCATCCACGAGCGCACCGCGGGTGTGTATCTCGCGCTCCGTGGAGGGCGGCCTCGAACAGCGATCTGGCTCGTCGTCGCGGACGTCACCCGGACCAGTGAGTGGCGTCATGAAATACCACCAGGTCACATGGCTTCGCGGGGCGACGGCGGCGACGCGCTCATTCAGGATCTGCGTCGGATCGGGACGGCCGCCGCCCGCGACGCACAAAGCGCCGTGACGCGACGCTGACAGAGAGCGTTGGTTGCTGACGGACCCCGATTCTAATGTTTGTCCACACTTTTCACATTAGGATGCGCTAGGCTGTTCCCCGTCGGCAAATGGATTGGAGTTCCCTTGTCCGAGTCCCGTAGGCCAGTGCCGGACCAGCGCGAGATCCGGCAGCCGGCATTCGGTCCACCCGATCGGCCCACACCGCAGCCCCCTCGGGCCCGGACCGTGCTTCCGCCGCTGGGGCAGATACTTCCCCCGGGCCTGTGGCCGCCGTCGACTGCGCAGGCGCCGACGTCCTCCGCGACGGGCGGTCAACCGGTAGCTGTCCCGGCACCCTCGGTGACGGATGGCACGGGGTTCTCACCCGTCGAGTCGGCACTTCCCGCCGCCGGGGCACGCACGCCTCCGGTGGCCGAGGCCGGCGGCAGGCGCGCGAGCTGGAGGGAGGAGGTCGCCGAGCAGGCACCCGGGCTGGGGGCGACGTACTGGCTCGACGCCGGACCGGACTCCTGGTCCGGACCTCACACGGTGGCGATCACCTTCACCGGGATCCGCGACGGCGGCGCGCCCGCAACGGACGCGCGGGACCGGTTCGAGCGCGTCGAGATCGTGGAGGGGATCCTCCCCGGCAGCGGCCGGATATCGGTCACCGTGAAGGTGGAGGGCATCAACCCGGGTACCTGGCAGGTCACCGCGACACCGGTGATCCTCGCGCCTGCCGGACGCAGCGGCGCGCCTGGTCCAGGACCTCGGCTTCAACCGGCGCTGCAAACCGTGCCGACCCGCCTGGCACCGCTGGTCCGTGGACCGGGCGTGCGCCCGTTCGCCTGGCCGTTGCTGGTCGCCGCCGGTGTGGCGCTCGCCCTCCTCGTGCAGGGGTTGCTCGCCGCCCGTGCGGGGCTGGACACCGGAGCGGTCCTCTCTGCCTCGCTGGCCGGGTCCGTGGTGGGCTACGTCACCGCCAAGGCCTACTACATGGTCCAACACCGGCAGAACTTCCGGCAGTTCGTCGGCGCAGGCACCTGTATCCAGGGCTTCCTGCTGGGTGCGTTCGGCACCGCGCTCGCGGTCGTCGCTGGGTTGGGTCTCCCGGTGGGTACGTGGCTGGACGTGGCGGCGCCCGGGGCGTTCCTGGCCATGGCCACAGCCCGGCCGGGATGCTTCCTGGGCGGCTGCTGCGTGGGGCGGCCCACCACCTCACGCTGGGGACTGTGGTCATCCGACCGCAGGGTGGGCATCCGACGCGTCCCCACCCAGCTCATCGAGGCCCTCCTCGCGCTGGCCCTCGGCGCGGCGACGCTCACCGCGGACCTGACGTGGCGCCCCGCCGTCCCGGGCACACTCTTCGTCGCCGCCATGGCCGCCTACACCTTGGGACGCCAACTGCTGTTCCCCCTGCGGGCCGAGGCCCGCAGGACGAAGGCCGGCCGGTCCCTCACCGTCGCCGCCACGCTCCTTGTCCTCCTGGCCGCATTCGCGGCACCCGCCCTGGCCTGACACCGACTGCCCGCTCGGCCTTCGTACCTGTGCCACAGGGGCGCCGACGGCCGCGGTACAGCCCGAAGGCGACCCCGTGGCCCGCGGTGACGGGCGGATGGGTCGGCTCGGAGCAGGGGTTGTGGCCGACGCACATCGGCACACACCCTCCTGCTCCAGGCCGACGGCTCGTGCATGGTCCTGGTCGAGGTGAACGTGTCCTCAGGCGCGGACGATCGCCAGCACCTCGTCGCGCAGCCGGGCCACGGTGTCCGCGTCCGGGGCCTCCACATTGAGCCGCAGCAGTGGCTCGGTGTTGGAGGGCCGCAGATTGAACCACCAGTCGGCGGCGCTGATCGTCAGTCCGTCGAGTTCGTCGGCGACCGCTCCGTCCCGGCCGACGAAGGCCTCGCGGACCGCCGCGATCGTGCGCTGCGGATCGGCGACCACGCTGTTGATCTCGCCGGACGCCGCATAGCGCTGGTACTGGGCGACCAGCGCGGACAGCGGGCCGTGCCGGTCGCCGAGAGCGGCGATGACATGCAGGGCCGCCAGCATGCCGGTGTCGGCGGACCAGAAGTCGCGGAAGTAGTAGTGCGCCGAGTGCTCGCCGCCGAACAACGCGCCGGTGCGCGCCATTTCGGCCTTGATGAAGGAGTGTCCCACGCGGGTGCGGAGCGGGATGCCGCCATGCTCGCGCACCACTTCGGGCACGGACCGTGAGGTGATCAGGTTGTGGATGACGGTGCTGCCCGGATGGCCGGTCAGCAGCCGGGCCGCGATCAGGGCGGTGACGGCGGACGGCGAGACGGCTTCGCCCCGCTCGTCGACGACGAAACAGCGGTCCGCGTCACCGTCGAAGGCCAGGCCCAGGTCGGCCCCGGTCTCGCGCACCCGGTGCTGCAGATCGACGATGTTCTTCGGGTCCAGCGGGTTGGCCTCGTGGTGGGGGAAGGTGCCGTCCAGCTCGAAGTACATCGGGACGACCTCCACCGGCAGGTCCCGGAAGACGGCGGGGGTGGTGAGACCGGCCATGCCGTTGCCCGCGTCCACCACGACCTTCAGCGGGCGGATGGCGGAGAGGTCCACGAGTCCCAGGAGATGGGCGGCGTAGTCCCCGAGCATGTCCCGCCGGACGAGGGTGCCCGGTGCGCGTCCGGTCGCGGGCAGCCCCCCATCGGCGGACCAACGCTCGACGAGGGCACGGATCTCCCGCAGCCCGGTGTCCTGGCCGACCGGTGTGGCGCCCGCTCGGCACATCTTGATGCCGTTGTAGCGGGCGGGGTTGTGGCTCGCGGTGAACATCGCGCCGGGACGCCGCAGTGTGCCGCTGGCGAAGTACAGCCCGTCGGTGGAGCACAGGCCGATCTCGGTCACGTCGGCTCCGCGGGCGGCCGCGCCCTCGGCGAAGGCGTGTGCCAGGCCGGGGGAGCTGGGGCGCATGTCGTGCCCGGTCACGATCGCGTCCGCGCCGGTCGTCTCGACGAAGGCGGCGCCGAACAGCCGGGCGAGGTCCTCGTCGAGCTGATCGGGAACGGTGCCGCGGACGTCGTAGGCCTTCACCAGGCCGGAGAGGTCGACGCCGGTTCTTTCACTCACTGGTCTTACTCCTTGTGCTTCATCCATACAGCCGTGTCCTGAGGAATGCCGCGGCCTTCGAGCGGTGCGCTGGACAGCACCACCTCGGCGTCGTCGTCCAGCGGTAGCGGCTGCGCGCCGAAGTTCACCACGCACCGCAGTCCTGCACCGCGCTCGAAGCCGAACCACGCGCCACTGTCGGGACCGTCCAGCTTCAGTGCCGCCTCCGAGGCCGGGTGGTCGCGCCGCAGCCGCAGCGCCCTCCGGTACAGCGTCAGCATGGAGTTCCCGTCGTTCTCCTGCGCCCTCGCGGTCAGTCCCGCCCAGTCCGAGGGCTGGGGAAGCCAGCAGTCCTCGGGGGCGGCGACGCTGAAGCCGTACGGCGGGGCCACACCCTCCCAGGGCAGCGGCACCCGGGACCCGTCCCGCCCGCGTTCCCGGTGGCCGGAGCGCTCCCACAGCGGGTCACGCAGCCGGTCGTCGGGGAGTTCGGCCTGCGGCAGCCCGAGTTCCTCGCCCTGGTAGACGTACGCCGCACCGGGCAGCGCGAGCATCAGCAGCGCCGCAGCCCGGGCCCGCCGCTCGCCGACCTGGCCGCCGCCGTAGCGTGAGACCGGGCGAGCGGCGTCATGGCTGGAGAGCACCCAGGTGACCGGCGCCCCCACCGCCTGCATGGCGGCCGCGGACTGCTCGATCACCTCCCGAATCGCGGCTCCGTCCCAGGGGGACTCCAGGAACGCGAAGTTGAAGGTCTGCTGCATCTCGCCGGCGCTGACGTAGCGTGCCAGTCTCTCGGGGTCGAAGATGCCGGCCTCCGCCACCATCACGCGTTCGCCCGGCGGAACGGCGCCGGTCGGCGCGGGGTGGGTGTCCAGCAGGGCGCGCCACTCACGGAAGAGCGGGTGCAGCTCCTCCTGGTCGTAGTAGGGCATCAGATGGTTGCGGTGGATGTCCTGGTGCTGGCCGGGGCCGGCGTCGGGCAGGCCCTCCGCCTTGAACAGGGTGTGGGCGACATCGACCCGGAAGCCGTCGACGCCGCGGTCCAGCCAGTGTTTCAGGATCCGCTCGAAGTCGGCGACGACCTCGCGGTCCCGCCAGTTCAGGTCCGGCTGTTCAGTCGCGTGCAGATGCAGGTACCACTCGCCGGGACTTCCGTCCGGTTCCAAGACCCTGGTCCATGCGGGACCGCCGAACGCGGACTGCCAGTCGTTCGGCGGCAGTTCACCGTCCGCGCCCCGGCCGCGCCGGAAGATGTACCGCTCCCTGGCCCGCGAGCCCGGCCCGGCGGCGACCGCCTCGCGGAACCAGGGGTGACGATCGGAGGTGTGGTTGGGGACCAGGTCCACCAGGACCTTGATGCCCAGGGCATGGGCCCGCGTCACCAGGGCGTCGAAGTCCGCCGGGGTTCCGAGGTCGGGCGCCACCCCGGTGTGGTCCGTGATGTCGTAGCCGCCGTCCGCCAGCGGCGAGGGGTAGAACGGGGTGATCCACACCGCGTCGACGCCCAGTCGGCGCAGATGCCCCAGCCGCCCCGCGGCGCCGGCGAGGTCCCCGATGCCGTCCCCGTCGCTGTCGGCGAAGGAACGGGGGTAGATCTGGTAGCAGACGGCGTCCCGCCACCACGGGGCGGCGCGGTCCGGTCCGTCCGATCCGCCCGTCCCGGGCTCGGCGACGGCCGGGTCCGGGACGCGAACGCCCAGGCCGGGGATTTCGGCCATGGTCATGTGGATGCCCCTGTGGCCGAGAGGGACGGGACGGTCACGGGCAGAGTGCGACCACTGTCCGCCGACCGGGTCGCGGCCTCCGCCACAGCGACGGCGGCCAGACCGGCGCGGGCGTCCGCCACCGGGGTGCCGCCGTGCGCCGCGCAGTGCAGCAGGTCGGTCATGGCCGCCCGTACGCTCTCGGCGTAGACATAGGGCTTGCGCGCCTCGCCGCCCAGATCGATCACGACGTCGACCCGGTGCGGCACGACGCGCCGGACGCCGCGGCCGGAAGCCGGGCGGTCCGAGCCGGCGTCACGATGCACCGACACCGTGATCCGCTCCTGTCCGTGCGGACGCAGACCAGGAACCGCGAGGAGTTCGCCGGCCCGCCCGGGCAGTTGCGCCCAGCGGGTGGCGCCCGCCTCGTCGGTCCAGGCCGTGACCGTCGCGAACGTGGGGATCCAGCCGGTGACCCGGGCTTCGGCGTAGCCGTAGTCCAGGCGCATCAACTGCCGCTCGGCGCGGTGGGCGTGGGTGAAGGAGTGGGTGTGGGTCGCCACGCTCCCGCCGGGATGGGTGGCAGTGGCCACCACGATGTCCACCGGACCGCCGTCCCGTCGCACCGCGGTGCCGTGGACGGCGATCGGGTCACTGCCCATCAGAGCGGCTGCGGCGTCGAAGAAGTGCACGCCGTGCTCGATGTGGATGCCGCCGCTGAGCGCCGGGTCCCAGAACCAGTGGTCCGGACCGAGGTCCTCGTCGGAGGCGTCGTTCTCGAAGACGAACCGCCGCAACGGATCCAGCAGTCCCTCCTCGCCGAGCCGTTGGAGCAGCCGCAGGATCGGGTTGTAGCGCAGCACATGGTCGACGACGAACACGCCGGGCGCGCGGCCCGCCTCCTCCGCTACGCGCACGGCCGCCTCGAGGGTGACGGCGACCGGTTTCTCGCAGAAGACGTGCTTGCCCGCGCGCAGAGCGGTCATGGCCGCATCCGCGTGGGCGGCCGGCGGGGTGGCGAGGACCACCACGTCGACCTCGGCGAGTTCCACCACCTCCTCAACGGTCGTGGCGACGTCAGCGCCGTGCCGTTCGGCGAGCACGCGGGCCCGCTCACGGTCGGGGTCGGCGCACACGACGACCCGGAGACCGGGGATGTCGCGCACCGCGTCCAGCACGTACGCGCCGAAGCCGCCGCAGCCGACCAGCGCAAGCCCCGCCCCGGGGACGGCGGTCATTCGGCCCGGTCCAGGCGGGCCACACCGATGTGCGCGTCGGCCATGCCGTAGAAGACGTACCGCACGCCGTCGATCTCCTCGATGGCGGTCGGGAAGACCACGTTCGGCACGGTGCCGGAGCGCTCCTCCTCGGTCTCCGGAGCCATCAGCGGCTCGGTGGTGCGGGAGAGAACCCGGGCCGGGTCGGCAGGGTCGAGGATCATCGCGCCGGCCGCGTAGTGGACCGTCTGCACCTGGGCGAACGGGTCCTCGATGGTGCCGGAGACACCGTGGTGGATGAGCAGCCAGCCCTCTTCGACACGGATCGGCGCCGGACCGGCACCGATCTTGAGCTCCTCCCAGGGGTGCTCGGACAGCGCGACCAGGCGGTGGTGGCGCGGCCGGGTCAGTGCGCGGATGTCCCGCTTGACCTCGTCGACAGGGACGTAGGAGATCCAGATGCCGGGGCGCTCGTCGGTCACGCCGGCGGGCAGGTGCACGCCCTCGCCGGGGCGGAACCAGCCGAGGTCCCACATCGGGCGGTGCAGCATGGCGAAGTACATCTCACCGTCCGGGCCCGGCACGGGCTCGGGGAAGTGCACGACGTCCTTGTTCGGGAAGAGGTTGAGGTCGGTGTCCAGGTCGGGCTGGTACTCGAACTGGATGGGGCCGAGACGCTCCCAGTGCACCAGGTCCTCGGAGACGGCGAGCGCCGGCTTGGGGCCGAGCGGGCCGTACGCCACGTACGACATCACATGCCGTCCGAGGTCCTCGATCCAGGTGGTGCGGGGGTCCTCCACACCGGCGTTGTTCTTGCCGCGCTCCCAGCCCGCGTCCGGGGCGAGGACCACACCGCGGCGCTCGACTCCGGTGGGCACGCCGTCCTCGACGGTCACCTCGGCGAGCCCGACCCGGGAGACGTTGCCCGCAGCGACCAGCCGCGGCAGCAGGTGGAGCCTGCCGTCGGGGGTGCGACCGGAGGCGGGATTGAGTACACCCTCCACCTCGTCGGCCTCGCCGGGCAGGGGGGACATCACGACGCCGACCCGGGTGAGGCGGTAGGGGATGGGGGTGGTGGTGCTGTCGGACACTGGGGTTCAGCCCTTCGTTGCTGAGTCGATGTCGGTGGAGGTGAAGCGGCGCTGGAACACGATGTAGAGCGCCACAGCGGGGGCCGCGAGCACGCACGCCCCGGCGAGGATGGCCCCGAACGGGTTGGCGGCGGCCGAGGCGACGGTGCTGATGTAGTTGGCCAGGGAGACGGCCAGCGGCTGCATGTCCTGCCTCTTGGTGACGAGGAACGGCCAGAGGAATTCGTTCCAGGGCCCGGTGAAGCTGAGCAGCACCACCGAGAGCAGGGCCGGCTTGCACAGCGGCAGCGCGATGCGGAACAGGATCTGCAGTTCGCCGGCCCCGTCCATGCGCGCCGCCTCGAACATCGCCGGCGGCAGCTGCAGGAAGAACTGCCGGAAGATGAAGACGGCAGTGGTGTTGATCGCGAAGGGCAGGATCATGCCCAGGTACGAGTCGGCCAGGCCGTAGTCACGAACGATCAGCACGTACAGCGGGATCATCAGCAGCTGGAAGGGGATGACCTGGACCAGCAGCACCAGGGCGAAGGTGGTGCCCCGTCCACGGAACTGCAGGCGGGCCAGCGCGTATCCGGCGAGAAGACCGAAGACCGTGGTGCAGACGATCACACCTCCGGTGAAGATCCCGGAGTTCACCAGCGAACGCCCCAGCGAGATGGCCGAGTTGATCGCGGTGTAGTTGTGCAGGCTCAGGTTCCCCGGATCGGGGAACGCTCCGCTCGGGCTGGAGTCGGGCTCCTTCTGCAAGGAGCCGATGACCATGTAGTAGAAGGGGAAGAGGAAGGCGAACGCCCCGATGAGCAGTGCCAGCTTCGACCACAGCGACCTGGACGCGGATCCCGTGGCGCGCGCCGTGCGTCGGTGCTTCCTCGTGGGCGAGGGTGTGATGTCTGCGGCCATCTCAGTCCCTCTCCAGGAATCGGCGGTAGACGAGTGAAATGGCCGTGATCAGTACGACGAGGATCACGCCGATGGCGGCGGCCTCATCGGGGTGCCCCTGCTGGAGACCCCGCTGGTACATCAGCAACACGGGTGAGGTCGTCGCTCCGTCCGGTCCGCCACCGCTGGTGAGCAGGTAGGGCTCGGTGAACAGGTTGGCTCCGGTGATCGTGGCCAGGACCAGGACCAGAAGCGTGGCGGGACGCACCGCCGGGATCGTGATCGACCAGAACGTCCGGAACCGGCCTGCGCCGTCGAGCGCCGCCGACTCGTACAGCTCGTTGGGCACGTTCTGCAGCGCCGAGAGATACAGCACCACGAAGAAGCCCAGCTGCTTCCAGGCGACGAAGACCGCGACGACCGGCATCGCCAGGTGGGAGTTCACCAGCCACGAGGGGTCCGGAGCCAGCGGGCCGAGGGCCTGGTTGACCAGGCCGTTGGAGTTGAACAGGAAGATCCACACACCCACGACCGCGACACTGGCCGTGATGTAGGGGATGTAGTACGCCGTCCGGAAGAAGGAGCGGAACGGCAGCTTCTTGTTCAGCGCACTGGCGAGGACCAGTGAGGCCACCACCGTCAGCGGCACGTTGATGACGAGGAAGACGGCGATGTTGAGGAAGGAGCGCCAGACGTCGGGGTCGGTGAGGACCGTGGTGTAGTTCTCCAGCCCAACGAAGGGCCGGTCGACCTGCACGCCGGGGGCGGCGAAGAAGTAGTCGTGGAAGGACATCCACACGGCGAAGCCGAGCGGATAGACGAAGATCGCGGCCAGGTACAGCACGTACGGCGAGACGAACAGCATCCCGATGGGCTGGTGCCCGCCGAGCCGCAGTCGCCACGATCGGCCCGTGGGCGTCCTTCCGCGCCCGGGCGCGGTGCGCCCTGGACGGTGGGTGTCATGGGTGGTGGAGGTCATGGCCGCGGATCACTGGTTCTCTGCCAGCTTGTCGACCTTGCCCGCGGCGTCCTTGAGGGTGCTCGTGAGGTCGCCCTTGCCGAAGATGACGGCCTTGGTGTAGGCGTCGCGGAAGGTCTGCCAGATCTCGACCGAGTTCGGCACGTTCGGCGCCTCGATGGTGTGCTCGGCCTGCTGGGCGAAGACCTCGTAGTCCTTGTGGGACGCGAAGTACGACGGGTAGGCCGACGCCAGCGCCTGGCGCATCGGCATCTGGCCGGTCGCCTCCAGGAGCTTGCCGTCCTGTTCCTTACTGGTGGCGAACTTCATGACGTCCCAGGCGGTCGCCTGGTTCTTGCACGAGGTGTACATGCCGATGGACTTCTCGTCGCTGAAGGTGCCCTTGCCTGCCGTACCGTCGGCGGTCGGCACCGGCACGGCGCCCCACTTGACCTTGTCGCCGTACACGGAGACCGCCCAGGGACCGACGGTGGCCATCGCGGCCTTGCCCTCGCCGAAGGAGTCGCCGTTGAAGGTCTCCTTCGGGGCCAGGCCCTCGGAGTACATGGTCTTCCACAATTCGGCGGCCTTGAGGCCCTCGGGGGAGTTGAACTGGGCCTTGCCGTCCTCGACGAGCTGCTTTCCGGTCTGCGCCGCGAACATCGGGTAGAAGTCGAACCAGGACTGGTAGAACTCCGACGTCGGCGCGGGCCAGATGGCGGCCTTGGCCACCCCGCTCTTGACCAGCTTGCGCGAGGTGCTCAGGAAGTCCTGATAGCTGGCCAGCTTGGGGTGCTCTGCGTCCAGCCCGGCCTTCTTGAAGAGCTCCTTGTTGTAGAAGATCATCACCGGGTTGCTCTTCCACGGCATCTGGTAGAACTTCCCGTCGGGGGACGCGTACTGCCCGAGCCGGTCGCCGACACGTGACTGCAGGTACTTCTTGCCGTCGGGGAAATCGTCCAGCGCGACCAGGCCGCCCTGCTTCTGGAAGCCGGGTACGGCCGCCGGTGCGGTGTTGAGGACCAGGCACGGGGCGTTACCGGCGGTGATCGCCGCGCCGATGACCTCCTCCGAGCTCTTTCCGGCGGGAATCTCCTGCGCGCTCACCTTCTCCTTGGGGTGGGCTGCGTTCCAGGCCGCCACCATGCTCTTGCCCCACGCGACTTCCTGCGCGTTGTTGGAGTACCAGATCGTGATGGGGCCACGGGAGTCGTTCGCGGCGGCACCGGAGTCCGATCCGCCGCCGCACGCGGACAGGGCGAGCGCCGCTGCCGGCACCATGGCGAGGAGGGCCTTCTTCATTGGAGGTTCCGTTTCTCGATAGGGGTGATCATCCGGCGGGTACGACGTTGCTGAGCGTTCGTCGGCCGCCTTCCGGGAAGGGGGAGGGAAGTCAGGGGACCGCCGTCACCGGCGGTCATCGGGATCCCCGGACGGGGACGGAGCCGGTCGAGCCGCGTATGACCAGCGTGGCCGGGTCCAACTCGACGTCGGTCGCGGTGCCTCGCTCGATGACCTCCACCAGCGCCTGGGCGGCAGCCCGACCCCACAGGACCGGGTTGGCACGACAGGTCGTCAGCGTCGGACTGGTCCAGGAGGCCAGGGGGACGTCGTCGAAGCCCACCACCGAGAGGTCGTCGGGCAGCCGCAGACCCGCGTCCTGGGCGACCGCCATACCGGCCGTGGCCGACAGATCGTTCCCGTACACGATGGCGGTCGGGGGGTTGGGCCGGTCCAGCAGCGCCCGGGTCGCCCGCGCTCCGCCCTCGGCCGTGAACCCTCCGGGCAGTGACGTCCCGGGGGGCAGGCCCGCTTCGGCGAGCGCGTCGGCCCAGGCCTGGCGGCGGCGCCGTGCGTGCACGAACTCCTCGGGACCGGCCACATAGGCGATGTCGCGGTGTCCCAGTTCCACCAGGTGGCGTACGGCGTTGCGGACCACAGGGCGGTCGTCCAGGTTCACCGTCGGCAGGCCGGTTTCCGACTCGACCGCGCCGACCACGACAGCGGGAAGGCCGAGTTCCGTCACCAGTTCGGGTCGCGGATCGTCGAGGCGTACGTCGGACAGGAAGACACCGTCGACCCTGCGGTCGGCGGCGAGTCTGCGGTAGATCTCCACCTCGTCGCCGGGGCGGCTCATCTGCAGCATCAGCCCGTCACCCGTCTCGGAGATCACCGACTCGATACCGGCCATGAACGCCGGGTAGAACGGATCGGTGCCGATCAGGTCCGGTTCGCGGGTCAGGACCAGGCCGACGGCACGTGCACGGCCCGTGGACAGTGCTCGCGCGCTGCGACTCGGAGTCCATCCCAGCTTCTCGGCCGCGGACCGAACTCGCTGCTGGGTGGCGAGCGCCACCCCCGGGCGGTTGTTGAGGACGAAGGAGACGGTCGCTCGGGACACCCCGGCCAGCTGTGCCACATCCGCGATCGTGGGGCGACGGGCCATGGGTGACCTCCGGTTTCTGCCAGCTGGGCAAGCGACGACGTATGTCCGGTTCGCACTGCCGCTCGGGCATCCCGTGACCGCGCCTGGGCGGCGCAGCCTTCAGCGCAGGGCGCGGCGTGCCCCTGGCCAGACCGCCATGGATGGCGAGGGCGACCGGGACTTGAACCGGTTTAAAAGGCGGTCATAGCTTCGGCTCCACCCTCCGTTAAGTCAAGTGCCGTCATTTATCAACCCAGTTCATCCATGATTGTGGGCTGATGACCCATTTCGTCCTGATCTGGGTGGCGACCGGGCTGGAAGTTCACGGTGTGCGCCGGCGGTGCGGGGGGTGTCGCCGGCGAATGCTCGCGACCCGGGGTGCGGCCGGAACGGTGCCCGCGATGCGCATCGCGGGCCGGTCCTCGACGCGGGCCGTACCTGCCGAACGGGATCAGGTCGGCGCCGGCACGCGCATCGTCCGCGGCTTCCGGGTCCGAGTTGCGGGTTCACGGAAAGCTACATAGCGTTACGACCGGTCACGGTGTTCTTGATGTGGGCGTCGGCACCTCAGTCCCGCCGGTACCGAATCGGCTCCGGGTGGAGGTTCCCCGGGTCAGAGGAGTTCTGTGCCGGATTTCCGCTGTCGCCGATGAGGAATTCGAGCTCGTTGAGAGCTCTTTCTCGAAAAGACTTGGAACGGCTCAAGGAGATCTGCCATGCCCGAAATATCCCAGCGGCGTTCTCGTCGAGAGTTCATGTCCCTCTCGGCCGCCGCGATGACCGTGGCAACCACTGGGGCTTTCGGTCCGCTCCCCGGAAAACCGGCCGCGACGAGCGGAAGTGCAGGCATCCGCCCTTTCCGTGTCCACGTCCGGGAGCAGGATCTGGCCGATCTCCGTCGGCGCATCATCGCGACACGGTGGCCCGACCGCGAGACCGTCCGCGATCAGTCCCAGGGTGTCCAGTTGGCGACGATTCAACGGCTGGCACGCTACTGGGGAACGGCATACAACTGGCGCAATATCGAGGCGAGACTGAATTCCTTGCCGCAGTTCAAGACCAGGATCGACGGGCTGGACATTCACTTCATCCACGTCCGCTCCTCGCACGCGAACGCTCTGCCGATGATCCTGACCCATGGCTGGCCGGGGTCGATCCTGGAATTTCTCAAGGTGATCGACCCGCTCACCAACCCAACGGCCCATGGGGGACGCGCGGAGGACGCCTTCCATCTCGTCATACCCTCGATGCCCGGCTACGGCTTCTCGGAAAGGCCGAAGACCACGGGCTGGGGTCCCCCGCGCATCGCGCGAGCCTGGGTCGTACTGATGGAGCGCCTGGGATACAAGCACTATGTCTCCCAGGGCGGTGACTGGGGTGCCGTGGTCTCGGACAAGATGGCGGTTCAGAAACCCCCGGGTTTGCTCGGCATCCACGTCAACTTCCCTGCCACCGTCCCCGCGGACATCGCGAAGAAACTCGAGTGCGGCGACCCGGCCCCGGCCGGCCTGTCCGCCGACGAGAAAGCCGCGTACGACCAGCTTGCCGCCTTCTACAAGACGGGCTCGGGTTACTCCGCCATGATGGTCACCCGCCCGCAGACCGTGGGATACGGGCTGACGGACTCGCCCGCCGGGCTTGCCGCCTGGATATACGACAAGTTCGCCGCGTGGACCGACAGCGGCGGCGATCCCGAACGGGTGCTCACCAAGGATGAGATGCTCGACGACATCACGCTCTACTGGGTCACGAACACCGCGGTCTCGTCCGCTCGCCTCTACTGGGAGAACAACGCCAACAACTTCAACGCGGTGTCGGTTTCCATCCCGGCGGCGGTCTCGGTGTTCCCCGGTGAAATCTACCAGGCGCCCCGGAGTTGGACCGAGCGCAGCTACCCCAATCTCATCTATTTCAACAAGGCCCCCCGAGGCGGTCACTTCGCGGCCTGGGAAGTCCCGGAGATCTTCACCGACGAACTCCGGGCCGCGTTCAGATCGCTGCGCTGACCATCGCAGGGTGCGACGGCCCGCGACGGTGCAGTGCCAGAGGCGAGCCCTCGTCACGATCCGAGCGCGCTCCGCTTCGCGGCAACGGCAGGCGTCGGCCGCCGGGCTCGGCGGCTGCCGGGTGGCCCTGGTGGGCCGGTTCGATAAAGGCGCTCAATCGGGCGATAAGGGGGCGGTCTTGGACAACTGACGGCCCGCGAGGTCACGATGCTGGGCGTGATCCCCGTCTTCACGGACGACGAGCCGCCGTGGCCGGAAGCGGGGACGCCTCCGAGGAGTTCCCATGCTGATGCCGAACGCCCAGGTCTTGTCCTCGCCCGGCAGTCCAGAGATCGCTGAGCCCCCTTCTCCTCTGACCCTGACGCATGGTGCGAGGCGGCCGGACCGCTCCGCGGCCGTCGGTTCCCCGTCCGGACAGGAACGTCGTATTCATGGCATATGACGTGCCCGGGATGCCGGAAGCCGTGGATGCCCCGCCCCGCCCGACGAAGCGCTCTCCGGCTCGCCGGTGGACCCCCGACAAGCCGTGGCTGCCCCCGCGCTCGGTCGCGGCGGCCATCACCACATCGGTCGGACTGGCCGTGTTGGTGGGCGTGGGGGCGCTCATGCACCAGGCGGTGCTCGTGCCGCCGCTCGCTGCCACGATGGCGATCGTCACCGCCACCCCCGACTCGCCTCTCGCGCAGCCCCGCCACATCATCGGCGGCCACATGGTGTCCTGCCTCGTCTGCTTCGCCGTGCTCACTCTCGGATGGCACGGCCCTTGGGCCGCTGTCCTGGCCTGTGGCATCGCCTGTGGGCTTGTGCTGGTGCTCAGAGCGGCCCATCCGCCGGCCATGGCGACCGCCGTCATGATCATGCTCACCGAACCGCGCGCCCCCCGATTCATGGCCCTGCTGGCCGCCGGCGCCGTGCTGCTCGTGGCGGTGCAGATGGTCTCCGCCCGTCTGCGACGAGAGGTCTATCCCGTCTTCTGGTGGTGAGCCGACGCGGGTGCGAAACCGTCGAGGAGGTGACCGGCACGCGCCGTCTCCGAGGCAGCCCCGAGGGGCCGGCCGCACCGGCGCGGACTGGGCGCCGGCGGCGTCCCGTAACGCGCCGCCCCAGACTTCGACGCATGACGGAAATCCCCGGCTTCGGCGCGATGTTGGCGCACTTACCAGACCACGGAGGTCCCGATGCGGAGGGGCCGGGGCCCCGCCCAGCGGGGCGGCGGTCGGGCCTGCAAGAGTGACCTTGTGCTTCAGGACCCTGAGACAACTCTGTTCGTTCGTGGTGCCACTCCGGTGCTGCTGCTGGCCGGCGCGCCCGTTCACGATGTTCTGCCCTTGCTGACCGCGTCCGACGGGGCGGTGCCGCTGTGTGAGGGATGGAGCATCGTCCCCAGGCTCACACTGTGCGTCGTGGACGGGCCGGGGGAACACGGGATCGTCGTCCCCGCCCTCGCGGCGCCCGTTCTCGACGGAGCCGACATGGGCGACTGGTGCGCGGACGCCGAGCAGGCCGGCGGAGCGGTCGTCCTGTCCGTGGACCGGCTGCCCGAAGTGCTCGATTGGTCGTCCCTGGTTGGCTCGGGCACCGCCCGCGGTGGTTTCATGCCCACACCTGCCTGACGCACAAGTGGTCGCGTCGACGCGGCACGCGGCTCAACTGCCGTGGTGGCGGGCCGTGTACCACGACCCCTTCGTCGCAGTATTCCGCGTCCTGCACCTCCTCGGCGTTCTCCCGCCCGCCGCCCGTCCGGCCTGGATCGACCGGATCGGCGGCACCGGGCAGTGCGGCGAACTCGGTGGGCCTGCTCCGGCGTCATGTCGCCGTCCTGGACCTCCAGCGTGTACTTCGACGCCTCGGACAGCCGGTCGTAGTACTCCGGCTCCACCGCGCACAGGTAGTGCTTGGCGGCCACGTGCAGCCGCACCGGTTCGGTGACCTCGGGCCCGAACCAGCGGCCCAGCAGGTCGGCGCCGGTGTGGCTGTGCCGGTTGTCGGTGCCGGCCATCAGCTCCAGACCGGTGACGACCTCACCGTCGTCGCGGCTCGGCGACCGTCACAGGCGGGTACGTCCGGGAAGTGACAGGGAGATTGAAGGCGCCGTGGCCGGCCCTTAGCATCCGGAGATGCCGAGCCTTCCGCAGTGGACAGCGCACCGTGACAGGAGCAACCGACCATGACCACCGCCGGGTTCACCGCCGAGGAGGCCTCCGCGCTGGCGCGGGTCGATGAGTCCGCCATCGTCCGGACGCTGCTGGAACTGATTGCGATCCCGAGCGTCACCGGGAGCGCTGCCGAGGCCGAGATCCAGCACGATCTGGCCGGGCGGCTGGGGCGACTCGGGCTCGATGTGGATCTGTGGTCCATGGATCTGCCCGAACTGCGAGCACACCCCGGCTTCCCGGGAGCCGAGGCGCCCCGGGAGGAAGCCTGGGGGCTGGCGGCCGCCACAGCGGACGGCGGTGACGGACCGACCGTGATCCTCCAGGGGCATGTGGACGTCGTACCGCCCGGGGACCTGGCGCGGTGGGACGGGGATCCGTTCGTGCCGCGGGTCGTGGGGGACACCGTGTACGGCCGGGGGGCCTGTGACATGAAGGCCGGGCTGGTGGCCCATCTCGCCGCGCTGACGGCGATCCGGGCGAGCGGCGTCCGGCTGCGCGGCCGTGTGGCAGCGCACTTCGTGGTCGGCGAGGAGGACGGTGGGCTGGGTGCGTTCGGCACCCTCCAGCGGGGCCACACGGGAGACGCGTGCCTCATCACCGAACCCACGAACGGCACGCTCGTGACCGCGAACGCCGGGGCGCTGACCTTCCGTCTCGCCGTCCCCGGCCTCGCCGCCCACGCCAGCTCGCGCGACGAGGGCGTCAGCGCCGTCGACGCCTACCTTCCGGTCCACCAGGCCCTGGCCCGGCTGGAGGCCGAGCGCAACGCCTCCCCGGACCCGCTGATGGCGGAGTACCGCATCCCCTACGCACTGTCGGTGGGCACCCTGAGCGCGGGCGACTGGGTGAGCACCGTGCCCGATCTCCTCATGGCAGAGGGGCGGTTGGGGGTTCGGCTGGATGAGGATCCCGAGGCCGCGCGTGCCCATCTGGAGCAGCACCTGGCCAAGGTCTGCGCGGCCGACCCGTGGCTGCGCGACCATCCGGTGGAGGTGACCTGGCCCGGCGGGCAGTTCGCCAGCGGACGGCTCCCGGCCGGCCACCCGCTGCGCGACATCGTCGGGGACGCCTTCGCCGACGCCACCGGCGGTCCGCGCCCGCGCGAGCGCGGGGCACCGTACGGGAGCGATCTGAGGCTGTACACGGCGGCGGGCGTTCCGGCCCTGCAGTTCGGTCCTGGTGATGTGCGGCTGGCACACAGTTCGGAGGAGCGGGTCCGGGTCCCTGACATCGTCGACGTGGCACGGACCCTCGTCCTCGCCGTGCTCCGCACGGTCGGCACGAT
>NZ_JAYWVC010000105.1:0-28790 GCF_036281785.1 Streptomyces chiangmaiensis
GTGGTACGGGGTTTTCCGCGTTTCCGGCTCGTCTAGGCTCGTACTCATGCGCTATGACCTCGTCATCTTCGACAACGACGGCGTCCTCGTCGACAGCGAGCCCATCTCCAACCGGCTCCTGGCCGCCTGTCTCACCGATCTCGGACACCCGACGACGTACGAGGACTCCATCCGTGACTACATGGGGTCCGCAATGCACCGTGTCCACGATCTGATACGTGAGCGCACGGGGGAGCGGCTGCCGTCCGACTTCGACGATGTCTTCCATGCGCGCGTCTTCGCAGCCTTCGAGCGGGAGCTGAAGCCCGTGGCCGGCGTGGTGGACGTACTGGAGAAGTTGTCGGCCGACGGGGTTCCGTACTGTGTGGCGTCGTCCGGGAGTCATGAGCGGATCCGGGTGGGGCACCGTACGACGGGGTTGGACCGGTGGTTCGACGACGGACGGATCTTCAGTTCCCAGGACGTCGGACGGGGCAAGCCTGCGCCCGATCTGTTCCTCCACGCCGCCGGGCGGATGGGGGTCGCGCCGGGCAAGTGCCTGGTTGTGGAGGACAGTCCCCTCGGCGTGCAGGCGGCTGTCGCCGCCGGGATGGACGTGTACGGGTTCACCGCCATGACGCCGGCCGCCGGACTCATAGGTGCCACGCAACTGTTCTCCACCATGGAGGAGTTGGCTGACCTGCTCTGATGAGTGGGACCGTGATTCCCGCCACCGGCGCGGCACTGACATGCGCCGCGGGCCCGATGGCCCAGATGCTCATCGCCGAGGTGAAGGCCGGGAGTGCCGCGGAGTGCACCGTGGCCCTCGCTTCCGCCGAGTGAAGCTGAACAAAAATCATCTTTCACGGGATCTACCCACCGGTAAACAGGGGCCCTACGCTCGCCGCCATGACCGATGTGCTGCGGCGCGGTAGGGCCTCACTGGCGTTCGGCTTCTTCGCCCAAGGCGCGGCATTCGCCCTGCTGGTGACGCGGATCCCGGCCATTCAGGACCGATACGGGGTCTCCGACGCCCTGCTTCCCGTCTTCCTCGCTGCGGTGCCGATCCTCGCGGGCATCGGGAGTGTCACGACCGAGCAGCTCGTCAAGCGCGTACGGCCCAGCCGGCTGCTCCGCTGGTCGCAGCCCGTCGTGCTGCTCGCGCTCCTCGGTGTGGGTGCCGGGAACCAGGTGACCGAGCTGGCCGTCTCGCTGGCCGTGTTCGGGCTGACCGTAGGTGCGCTGGACGCCTCGATGAACATGCTCGGGGTGAGTCTCCAACGGACGTACGGACGCAGCATCATGCTCGGCTTCCATGCCGCCTACAGCCTCGGCGGGATCGTCGGGGCCTCGCTCGCCTGGGTGGGCGCGCACTGGCACCTGGCGCTGTGGGTGTCGTATCTGCCGGTGGTCGTGGTGCTGCTGCCTGCGACGTTCCTGGGCAGCCGGTGGTACGTCGACGGAGGTGGTTCCGTCACGGACGCCCCGAAGGCCGAGGCCGGTCCGGTGGTCTTCCGGCTGCTGCTGCCGCTGTGTCTGGTGATGACCTTCGCGTACATCGGCGACTCGACCGTGTCCAACTGGAGCGCCAAGTACCTGCAGGACACGCTGGGCGGCTCGGAGCAGCTGGCGACCGTTCCGTACAACGTCTACATGGTGACCACGCTGCTGGGGCGGTCCATCGGGGACTTCGGGGTGCGGCGGTTCGGCGCGGTGGCCGTCGTACGACTGGGTGCGCTGGTGGCGGGGGCCGGGTTCGCCGTGGTGGCGGGAGCGCCCGGGGCGTGGGTCGGGATGCTGGGGTTCACCCTGCTGGGTCTGGGGCTGTGTGTCCTCGTGCCGCAGACGTTCGCGGCCGCCGGCCGGCTGTTCCAGGGGGCTTCGGACACGGCGATCGCACGCCTCAACATCTTCAACTATGTCGGCTTCCTGGTCGGTTCACCCCTCGTGGGTGCGCTCGGGGACGCGTGGAGCTATCGGGGCGCCATGCTGGTGCCGATGGTGTTGGTCCTGGTGACGCTGGTGTACGCCCGTTCGTTCGCGGCGGGTTCTGACCGATACGGTGACGGGCATGAGCGGCCGCGCACAGCTGATGTGGGACGAGGCAGTAACGGGCTATGACTTCGGACCGGAACATCCGATGGATCCGGTCAGGCTCGCGCTGACCAGGAAACTCGTCGACGCCTTCGGACTGGACAGGGACATCGAGGTGGTCGCCGCCAAGCCGGCGGGCGACTCGACGCTGCGGCTCGTGCACCGCGAGGACTACGTGGACGCCGTCAAGGCCGCGTCCGCGGACCCGGCGTCGGCTGACGGGTCCTACGGGCTCGGGACCCTGGACGATCCCGCCTTCGCCGGGATGCACGAGGTGTCCGCACTGATCGCGGGTCAGTCGGTGGGGGCCGCCGAGGCCGTGTGGCGGGGGGAGGCCCTGCACGCCGTGAACTTCGCGGGCGGCCTGCACCACGCGATGCCGGGTGGTGCCTCGGGGTTCTGCATCTACAACGACGCCTCGCTCGCCATCGCGCGGCTGCTGGAGCTGGGCGCCGAGCGGATCGCCTACGTGGACGTGGACGTGCACCACGGGGACGGGGTGCAGGCGGCGTTCTGGGACGATCCGCGGGTTCTGACCATCTCGCTGCACGAGCATCCGCGAACCCTCTTTCCGCAGACCGGGTGGCCCGAGGAGACCGGTTCCCCGACCGCGGAGGGCAGCGCGGTGAATCTGGCGCTGCCGGCCGGTACGGGTGACGCCGGGTGGGTGCGGGCCTTTCATGCCGTTGTGCCGGAGCTGGTCGCCGACTTCCGGCCGCAGGTGCTGGTCACCCAGCACGGTGCGGACACCCATTTCGAGGACCCGCTCGCGCATCTGGCCGTGTCGCTGGACGCGCAGCGGGCTGTGCAGGTCGCGTGCCACGACCTGGCGCACGAGTACGCCGGTGGACGCTGGATCGCGCTGGGCGGAGGCGGATACGTGGTGGTGGACGTCGTACCGCGTTCGTGGACGCATCTGGTCGCCATCGCGGCGGGGCGGCCGATCGAGCCGGAGACCGTAATCCCGGACAGCTGGCGGCAGGAAGTCTTCGCCCGTACCCGCCAGTTGGCGCCGGCGCGGATGACGGACGGCCGATGGCCGGTGGCCTACGCGGAATGGGAGTCGGGATACGACCCCGCCGACCGTCTCGACCAGGCGGTGCTCGCGGCGCGCAGGGCGGTGTTCCCGTTGCGTGGGCTGCTGGCGTAGCGGGTCGCCGCCCCGCGGGGCACGCACCGCAGGCCGGTGCGAAGGGTTGCACCATTACGCCGACTGTGGGGTGCTTTCTCCGTTTTGGCCATGTGGTGCGCGGACTTGGGCCAGCATCGCTGACGTGTTGAGCACCGGAGCACTGCGTGCACATCTGCTGGCCGCCCGGCTGGCCGGGCCCGTGGCCACGTCGCGTGAGGAGAGCCTGCGCAGCTACCGGCTCTTCGCGGCCCGCGATCCCCGTGTGCTGATCGGGCTCGATCCCGAATGGTCGTGGGGTCATCGGGATGTGATCGAACTGATGGCGGACAAGTGTGGTGTCTCAGCCGATCCTCGGCACTCCTCCGGGCATGATGTGATCGATCCGGAACGCACACTGGAGGGTCTGGACGCCTTCGCCGATCGGATCGGCGAGGCGGCGCGCCACGGGAGCACGGTCCTTCTCGGCACCGGTCATCCGCACCGACTGCTCGGCTTCTACGCCGCGCTCGCGGACGCCTTGTCGGCGGAGGGATGTACTGTCCTCACCCCAGCGCAGGGTCGCTGTGCCGACATAACGACCCGGTTCGGTCTACGCACGTACAACCTTGATTACGTACGAGGAGTCGCCCTCGTACGGAAACCGGGGCCCGAAGGGGCCGGTTGTGAGCCCGGCGCGCACTCGCACTCGCCGCTGCCGGTTCGCATCGCGCTCGCCGCGGCCGCGGAGGCCGGCGGGCCGTTGCCGGACTTGGTGATCGGTGACCACGGCTGGGTCTGCGGGGCAGGTCAGCTGGGGTTCGAGGCGATCGGTCTGGCCGATACGAACGATCCTGCGCTCTTCGTCGGGGAGGCAGAGGGGCGTGTGTCCGTCGCCGTTCCACTTGAT
The DNA here is from genome assembly GCF_036281785.1 of Streptomyces chiangmaiensis. Taxonomy (NCBI): domain Bacteria; kingdom Bacillati; phylum Actinomycetota; class Actinomycetes; order Kitasatosporales; family Streptomycetaceae; genus Streptomyces; species Streptomyces chiangmaiensis. The sequence goes on from NZ_JAYWVC010000105.1 coordinate 4,092, forward strand.
GACGCTGTGCGGTCTGATTACTACCGACCGCTTACTCGCTATGTACTCAATCGAGCGTGTCTGTCACAGTAGGCCGCCGATGCCATCCCCTCTTCCCCACTCGCACCACCCGCCCCTACATTGGGGAGTGAGCACGCAGCGACGAAGAGTCACCGGAAGGGGAAGCCGGTGGCCGTCGAGTGCGGAAGGTTCAGGTGTGTCATGGCTGCAGCTGGCGAGAGGCCTCTGAACGAGGTTCAGTTCCTGACCGTGGCGGAAGTCGCCTCGGTGATGCGAGTGTCGAAGATGACCGTGTACCGGCTGGTGCACAGCGGTCATCTGCCGGCGATCCGGGTGGGGAGGTCCTTCCGGGTGCCGGAGCAAGCGGTTCACGAGTACCTCCGCGAGAGTTATGTGGGGGTGGAGACGGCCTGACGGCGGCCCGGTGGGGTCCTGTGCGGCCTCCCGGGTCACCTCGATTACGACCTCAGCGCTCGGGCGGGTAGGCTAGCCCCTCGTAGGTCGTATGGGCCCATGGCGCCCAGCACCGAGTGATGAGAAGTGAGCGAGGGTAGTCGTGGGCTCTGTTATCAAGAAGCGGCGCAAGCGGATGGCCAAGAAGAAGCACCGCAAGCTGCTCAAGCGCACGCGCGTTCAGCGTCGCAACAAGAAGTAGGGCGCGGCCCCGAGAGGGCCGCCCTTGCTCCGCGCATACGTCTGCGCCGTGGCCCCCCACCACCGGTGGGGGGCCTTGTCATCTGTCGTTCCCGGGCGGCACGCCGGCGAGGGTCGGCGGGCCATCCGGTGGTCCCGGCCGGCTGTGCGCATGTCCGCTGGGTCACCTGGCTTGGTCCGGTCGTACGTTCGCAGGTGTCGTCACTTCGTGCATCGGGTGGTCATCACAGCGCAACATCGACCCGCTAAGTTGGCCACTGACGGGGAACGCGGCAGGCTGAGGGGCAGAGCTACGTCCACTACTGGACGCGAGGGAAGAGAGGCGCTGATCTTGGGCAAGGTCGTGCTCGTGACCGGGGTGGCCCGCCGACTCGGCGGCCGGTTCGTACGACGGATCCAGCGTGACCCGGAGGTCGACCGCGTCATCGCGGTGGACGCGGTCCCGCCCGAGCATCATCTGGGCGCCGCCGACTTCATCCGGGCCGACATCCGCCAGCCCGCCATCGCCCGGGTGCTCGCCGAGCACTCCGTCGACACGGTCGTCCACATGGACGTGACCGGCACCCCGCTGGGCCGCGGCAGCCGGGCCACGGTCAAGGAGACCAACGTCATCGGCACCATGCAGTTGCTCGGTGCCTGCCAGAAGTCCCCGACGGTCAAACGACTCGTCGTGAAGTCCAGTACGAACGTGTACGGGTCCGCGCCCCGCGATCCGGCCGTCTTCACCGAGACCACCCCGCCCAAGTCCCTGCCCAGCGGCGGCTTCGCCAAGGACACCGTCGAGGTCGAGGGGTACGTGCGCGGCTTCGCGCGGCGGCGGCCCGATGTCGCGGTCTGCGTACTGCGTTTCGCCAACATCCTGGGCCCGATGGCCGACTCGCCCCTCGCCGCGTACTTCTCACTGCCGGTTCTGCCCACCGTGCTCGGTTACGACCCGCGGCTGCAGTTCGTGCACGAGGACGACGTGATCGAGGTGCTGCGGATCGGCTCGCACGAGCCCCAGCGCGGCACGCTCAACAGCGGCACGTTCAACGTGGCCGGCGACGGGGTGCTGCTGCTGTCGCAGTGCGCCCGGCGCCTGGGACGGCCGACCGCGCCCTTGCTGCTGCCCGCGGTCACCTGGGTCGGCTCGGCGATGCGCACCCTGGGCATGACGGACTTCTCCCCCGAGCAGATCCGGCTGCTCACCCACGGGCGGGTGGTGGAGACGGAACAGTTGCGCCAGACACTGGGGTACCAGCCCAAGTACACGACCGCCGAGACGTTCGCGGACTTCGTACTCAGCCGTGGCCCCGGACTGCTGCCGCCGGAGGTCCTCGCGGGGGCCGTCGACCGGATCGCCGCACTGCCCGTTCTGGGCGGTGGCCACCCCCCGACGCAGAGCGCCAACTGAGGAGCGCAGGAACGATGGCGGACGCCAAGGTCATTCCGTTCGACGACGACCGGTCCCGCGGGGCTGCCGCACAGCGGCCGCAGCGGCGCCGAAGCGCGGGGAACCGGCGCAAGGGCGAGCCCGCGGCGGTCCGCGAGGTCCAGCCCCTGCCCAGCAGGGAGATCCCGCAGGATGATGTTCCTGTGACGCGCGAGGAAACGCCGCAGGAAGCCCCCGGGGAGGGAGGGCTGGAGCGGCGCATTGCCGGAGGGCTGGCCTTCCTGCGCCGGCGCCTGACGGGCGAATACGAGGTCGACGACTTCGGCTACGACGAGGAGCTCACCGACCAGGTCCTGATGTCGCTGCTGCGGCCGGTGTACGAGAAGTACTTCCGGGTCGAGGTGAAGGGCATCGAGAACATCCCGTCCAAGGGCGGGGCGCTGATCGTCGCCAACCACTCCGGCACGCTTCCGCTGGACGGCCTGATGATGCAGGTCGCCGTGCACGACAACCACCCGGCGGGCCGCCATCTCCGGCTTCTGGCGGCCGACCTGGTGTTCGTGCTGCCGGTGATCAACGAGCTGGCCCGCAAGGCGGGTCACACCCTCGCGTGCGCGGAGGACGCCCAGCGCCTGCTGGAGCGCGGCGAGCTGGTCGGTGTGATGCCGGAGGGCTTCAAGGGCATCGGCAAGCCGTTCAGCGAGCGCTACAAGCTGCAGCGCTTCGGCCGCGGCGGCTTCGTCTCCACGGCTCTGCGCGCCGGGACGCCGATCATCCCGTGCTCGATCGTCGGGGCCGAGGAGATCTACCCGATGATCGGCAATGCGAAGACCCTCGCCCGGCTGCTGGGCTTTCCGTACTTCCCGATCACTCCGACGTTCCCGTGGCTGGGTCCGCTGGGCGCGATCCCGCTGCCGACGAAGTGGACGATCCAGTTCGGCGAGCCGATTCCCACGGACGGCCATCCGCCGGAGGCCGCCGAGGACCCGATGCTCATGTTCAACCTGACGGACCAGGTCAGGGAGCAGATCCAGCACACGCTGTACAAGCTGCTCGTGCAGCGGCGCTCGGTGTTCTTCTGATCCTGCCGGTGTGCCCGATACGACGACGGGGGCGCCCCTGTCATCAGAGGCGCCCCCGTCGTCGTGCGTGTCGCTCAGGGCCCTACTTGTTCTCCCGGCTGTCGATCCCCAGGCCGGGCAGCAGGCCTGGGAGCAGCGGCGGCAGCGTCACGTTCGTCCCCGGCGAGGGGGTCTTGCTCGTCGACGGGGAGCTGCTGCCGGTGCCCTTCGGCGGGTCCAGCAGACCGCCCGTGTTGCCGCCGAGCAGCCCGCCGCTGCCGCTCTGGGAGGCGGACGGCTGGGGCTTGTCGCCGCTGTGGCTGCCGGAGGCGGAGCCGCCGGTGGCGCCGGGCGCGGGTGCGTCCCCTGTGCCCGCGGAGTCGGTGGCGCCCGGAGCGGAGCTCTGCGGCAGTCCGGAGCCCCCGTGGGACGGGGACTGCGGCAGCAGCGACTGCAGCGGGGCGACCTCCTGGTCTATGGCGTCGAAGACCGACGTCACCTGCTGACTGACGTCACCGAGCTGGACGGGCAGCCGGTCGCGCAGGGCGCCCCACGCCTCGCGGTGCGAATGGGAGAAGGTGGAGAGGGTCTGGATCGGGGCGAGCGAACCCTCCCGCTCGTACGCCTCGTGCAGCAGGCGGTGGCCTTCGGACGCGTCGTGCTGCATGCCGGACAGCGTGCGGCGGATCTCGCCCAGGGACTCATGGTCGAGCTGGCCGGCGCGGCCACGCTCCATCAGCCGACGGGCCTCGTTCAGCCGGGTCGAGGCCTGGTCGAGATAGAGCCGTCCGCGGTCGTCGTCCCCCTCGGCCATGCCGAGTTTGACGTCCTCGATGCCGCGTTTGAGGCCGTAGAGCGAGTCACCCGGCAGCGCGTCGGAACTGGCAGCGGCCACTCCGCCGAAGGAGGCGGCGGCCACGCCGACACCGAGTCCCCCGGCGGCGAGGCCCTTGGTGAGCCGTGTGCGCGGTCGGAACTTCCCCAACGGGCTTGCCCGGTGGGCGCCATGGGCCCGATGGGACCGCCCGCCCGTCGCTGCCCTCCCTTTTCGGCCGGGCACCGAAGGGTCAGCCGCCTCGCCCCCCATGGCCGTGCCGTCCCGCAGCATGGCCTCCATCGCGGCCACCAACCGCGCGCGCTGGACGACCTTCACCTCGGGGTCGAGCGCCGGCTTCGGCAGCTCGTCGAGCCGGGTCGCGAGGGCCAACAGGCAGGCCTGCTCGGTCCGTTCCGCAGCAGCCGGGGCCGGATCCGATCCTCCGGGCTGCTCGGCCGCCGTGCCCCGGTCGTCGGACTGATCCTCCAGGGCCTGGGCGAAGGCGTTCGCCCGCCGGTGCGCCGATACGTTCGCGATCACTGGCGGCACCTCCTCTCGTCATGACGGTCGACTCCCCAGGGGATCCTGAGGGTTGCACGCCCTGACCACATCCACGCGAACGAGTGGCCGGGGAAGGTCAGGGGTGACCACAGGGAGCCTGTATCCCGCACAACGAGCGGCTCGGCACTTGGGTTACGGACGACGGATGATCTGACCGCGAACTCAAAAACTGTGTACGCAAGGTGAGTTGACCGTCGCCGAGCGTGTGCGGAGCTGTGCGGGTTCAGCGGGCGTCTTCGGGTAGCAGCCGGGCCAGCGTACGGACGGCCCGGTACTGGAGGGTCTTGATCGCGCCCTCGTTCTTGCCCATCACGCGGGCGGTCTCGGCGACGGAGAGGCCCTGGAGAAAGCGGAGTGTCACACATTCCTGCTGCTGGGGGTTGAGCCGGCGCACGGCGTCGAGCAGTGCGGCGTTGGAGAGGGACTCGAGGACGGACTCCTCGGGGGACCGCTCGACCTCGTTGGCGTCGAGCATCTCCCCGGTGGTGACCTCGAGCCGGAAGCGGCTCGACTTGAAGTGGTCGGCGACGAGGTTGCGGGCGATGGTGACGAGCCAGGCGCCGAAGTCGCGGCCCTGCCAGGTGAAGGTGCCGATCCGGCGCAGGGCCCGCAGAAAGGTCTCGCTGGTGAGGTCCTCGGCGGTCGCCCTGCCCCCCACCCGGTAGTAGATGTACCGGTAGACGGTGTCGCTGTACTGGTCGTACAGACGCCCGAAGGCGTCGGCCTCGCCGGCCTGGGCCCGCTCCACCAGATCCATCATGCGGGCGCTGTCACTGTCCGCAGCCGGGCGGCGTGCGGTGGCGGCGGCCGAGCCGGAGCGGCCCCGTCGGCTGCCGACCGCGGCGCTGCCGTCGGCCAGTGCGTAGCACGGGCCGACGGGCGCGGCCGTGGCGAAGGCGGGCGCGGCGTACGCGGTGGGGACGAAGCCGCGCAACAGGTCGAGGACCGTTGCGCGCAGCGTAGCCAGGCCCGAGGCGTCAACCCCGACGTGTGGGTACACGGGACTCCCAGAGGCAGAGCTTCCATCACGTGCAGTACGGGACCGTTCACCCGTCGTAGCGACGGAGGGGTACCGGATTGCGTCTGAGGAGAATAACGCTTCGTACAGGCAGCACTACGCCCAGTTGCTCAAATCATCGATTACGTCGCTTCTGTAACCGATTGATGCCCCCTCAAGTACCGAAGAGTGACCGCTTGTTGATCGGAAGAGTCCGTCTTCCGTCTGGGTACGGGGCGTGTTGTGGTCGGGTGGGCAAAGGGGGTGTGGTGGGGAGGGTGCGGGGGTAGGACCCCGAAACTGTGCGTGCGGTCCCGGCGGGGCGCGCGTGAGCACCGACCGCAGGGCGTGGACGGAGCAATGCCGGTCCGCGCCTGCGGCTCGCCGTCACGCACAGTGACACAGGAGCGCCCGCGGAGGCACGCGGGAACCATCGGCGCCCCTCCCCGCCCAAGCCCCGGGGGGTAGAGCGCCCTTGTCGTCGCCGTGGGCGCGCGCCCGGTTCAGTGGCGGCGGAGGACCGGCCGCCGGACGCGTCTCCGTGCGGCGCCCGCCGCGGTGGCGCGGTCCCGCCCCGCGGGCGGCGCGACCTCGTTCAGCGGCGTCGGCGGTGCAGTGCGATCGCCGCCGCCGTGCCGCCCGCCACCGCGCCCACGCCGGCTGCCGCGGGGAGGCCCACCTTCGCCGCCTTGCGGGCCGTGCGGTAGTCGCGCAGGCGCCAGTCCTGGGCCCGGGCGTGTTTGCGCAGCTTCGCGTCCGGGTTGATCGCGTACGGGTGGCCCACCAGCGAGAGCATCGGGATGTCGTTGTGGGAGTCGCTGTACGCCGCGCAGCGTGAGAGGTCCACGCCTTCCGCCGCCGCCAGCGCGCGTACCGCCTCCGCCTTCGCCGGGCCGTGCAGCGGTTCGCCCACCAGCTTGCCCGTGTAGACGCCGTCGACCGACTCCGCCACCGTGCCCAGCGCCCCGGTCAGGCCGAGGCGGCGCGCGATCACCGTCGCGATCTCCACCGGTGCGGCGGTGACCAGCCACACCTTCTGGCCCGCGTCCAGGTGCGCCTGTGCCAGCGCCCGGGTGCCCGGCCAGATCCGCTCCGCCATGTACTCGTCGTAGATCTCCTCGCCGATCGACATCAGCTCGGAGACGCGGTGGCCCTTCACGATCGAGAGCGCGGAATCGCGGGCGTCCTGCATGTGCTCGGGGTCCTCCACCCCGGCCAGCCGGAACCACGCCTGCTGCCAGGCGAACTTCGCCAGGTCGCGCGTCTCGAAGAACTTCCGCTTGTACAGGCCCCGGCCGAAGTGGAACAGCGCGGCGCCCTGCATCACGGTGTTGTCCAGGTCGAAGAACGCCGCGGCCTTGTCGTCCCCGAGAACCGGAAAGTCCGGCTCCTGGGCGGGGACGTCCTGCGAGGCGGCGTCCTGCGACGACCTACGCGCGGCCTCCGCCGAGGCCTCGCCTGCCAAAACACTCCTCGCCGTGGCGGAGCGCCTACGGGAAGTGAGCCATCCGAGAGCGGCCATGACGTGAGCATAGCCAGTCTGTTCGGTGCTTCCGGAGTCGAGAGGTTTGGAGGCTGTGAACTCTCCGCGACCGTGTCGTTAAAGAAGTGCTGTCGGCGGCGTGGCGGTGGGGCGTCTCCCTCGGGTGACAGGTTATGGCGGCCCGGGTTCCCCACGGGCCCGGCGGAGCGAGAATGGCCGGCATGAGTCCCATCTTTCGACGCACGGCAGCCCAGGACCCCCACGACCGGATCGTGACCCTCATCCGCAAGCCCGGGTGCCATCTGTGCGATGACGCACAGATCGTCATCGAGAAGGTCTGCGGTGAGCTCGGCGTGTCCTGGGAGCAGAAGGACATCACCGAGGACGCGGAGCTCAACCGCCGGTACTGGGAGCAGATCCCGGTCGTGCTGGTCGACGGCCAGCAGCACACGTTCTGGCGTGTGAACGAGGAGCGCCTGCGCAAGGCCCTGGCCTAGCACCCTCCACGCTCTCCGTGGCCTGACCGGGTAGTCCAACTGATCCTGAAAGTCGCTTAGGATCGATGGCGAATGGTCTCGGGGGCGTGGATCGTTGAGGAGAGTGTGCGGTTTTGCCCCCAGATCAAAAGGAACGGCGGGGCCTGTGCGCCGGTTCCGTACCCATGCGCCGGGTGTGCGTGACCCCGGTCACGTTGGCCGGGCAAATCGGACACCGTCTTTGTGCACGCGTTCACAAAGACATAGCCTGCATTCGACGGGGCGGTCTGGGGACGCATGACCGCCTGCAGCCCCGCGCTACCCGCAGGAGCACCGTGGCAACTGGCCGAACTCACCGACCGGCGACCCGCAGCCGAGGGATTCCCGAGGCCACTGTCGCCAGGCTTCCGCTGTACCTCCGAGCCTTGACCGCACTGTCGGAGCGCTCGGTACCCACGGTCTCCTCCGAGGAGCTGGCCGCTGCCGCGGGGGTCAATTCCGCGAAACTGCGCAAGGACTTCTCCTACCTCGGCTCCTACGGCACCCGGGGCGTGGGCTACGACGTCGAGTATCTCGTGTACCAGATCTCCCGCGAGCTGGGCCTGACCCAGGACTGGCCGGTTGTGATCGTCGGTATCGGTAACCTCGGCGCGGCGCTGGCCAACTACGGCGGGTTCGCCTCGCGTGGCTTCCGCGTGGCGGCGCTCATCGACGCCGACCCGGCGATGGCCGGAAAGCCGGTCGCCGGCATTCCGGTGCAGCACACCGACGACCTGGAAAAGATCATCGAGGACAACGGCGTCTCCATCGGCGTCATCGCCACCCCCGCCGGCGCCGCCCAGCAGGTCTGCGACCGGCTCGTGGCCGCGGGTGTGACCTCCATCCTGAACTTCGCACCGACCGTGCTGTCCGTCCCGGAGGGCGTCGACGTGCGCAAGGTGGACCTCTCCATCGAGCTGCAGATCCTCGCCTTCCACGAGCAGCGCAAGGCCGGCGAGGAAGCCCTGCCCGACGGCCTGCCGGCCGCCGCGGCGGCCACCGAGTCCGCCGACCAGGGACCCGACGGGGATGTCCCCGCCGTGATGCCGGCATGAGTCTCCTCGTCGTCGGGCTGAGCCACCGGAGCGCTCCTGTCAGCGTTCTGGAGCGGGCCGCGCTGGGCGCGGATGCCCAGGCCAAGCTGCTCCAGGACACGATCGCCGCCGAGCCGGCCGCCGAGGCCGCGGTCCTCGCCACCTGCAACCGCATCGAGCTGTACGCCGACGTGGACAAGTTCCACGCGGGTGTCGCGGAGCTGTCCACCCTGCTCGCCCAGCACAGCGGGGTCGGCCTGGACGAGCTGACCCCCCACCTCTACGTGCACTACGAGGACCGGGCAGTGCACCACTTGTTCTCGGTGGCCTGCGGTCTGGACTCGATGGTCGTCGGCGAAGGCCAGATCCTCGGTCAGATCAAGGACTCTCTGGCCGGCTCGCAGGAGCAGCACACCGCCGGACGGCTGCTGAACGACCTGTTCCAGCAGTCGCTGCGGGTCGGTAAACGCGCCCACTCCGAGACGGGCATCGACCGCGCGGGCCAGTCGCTGGTGACCTTCGGCCTCGAGCAGTTGGCGGCCGGTACGCCGGTCGAGAACTGGGCGGCGGGCAAGCGCGCGCTCGTGATCGGGGCCGGCTCGATGTCCTCCCTGGCCGCCGCGACCCTCGCCCGCGCCGGGGTGGCCGAGGTCGTCATCGCCAACCGCACGCTGGAGCGTGCCCAGCGTCTCGCGCAGATCCTGACGGAGGTCGACGGCACGCACGTGCCGGCACGTGCGGTGCGGATGGAGACGGTGCCGCTCGAGCTGACACGTGCTGACGTCGTGGTCTCCTGCACGGGCGCGACCGGGCTGGTGCTCACGGCCCAGGCGGTCGCGGAGGCGCTCGAGGGACGCGTGGACGGGCCCTTCGGCCCCTTCCCGGTCCTTCCGGCCGTCCCCGCGCAGGGCGGCGCCGAGCCCGTCCGCGCCTCCGGCGCGCAGACGGCGGATTCTGCCGACGCACGGGACGAGCTTCCCCCCACGAGTCTCGGCGCCGAGGACGACTGCCCGCTCGACCTGTCGGCCGTGCAGGGCACTGCCGGCTTCTCCGTGCTGGGCGAGGCGGCTGTCGCCGGGATGGCGGCTGCCGAGCTGGAGCAGCACGCGGCCTGGGTCGACAAGGGCGACAAGGAGCGCAGCGGCCGTCCGGCGGGCGGTGCCGTGCTCGACCCCGAGGCCGAGTTCGAACTCATCACCGCGCTCGCCGCGACCGTGGCCACCGTCGGCAGGATCCCCGAGCGCCGCAGGCCCGAGCTCGTCGTGCCGGCTCCCCGGCCGGCACCCGTACTGTCGATCCTCGACCTCGCGATGCCGCGGGACGTCGACGCGGCCGTGCACCGGCTGCCCGGGGTACGCCTCGTCGACATCGAGTCGCTCGCCGAGGCCTCCGCCGACGCGCCCATGGCCGCCGACGTCGATCAGGTGCGGCGGATCGTCTCCGACGAGGTCACCGCGTTCGGCGCCGCCCAGCGCGCGGCGCACATCACGCCGACCGTCGTCGCGCTCCGCTCGATGGCCGCCGACGTGGTCACGAACGAGATCGCGCGCCTGGAGGGGCGGCTGCCGGGGCTCGACGACAAGCACCGGGCCGAGATCACACAGACCGTGCGGCGCGTCGTGGACAAGCTCCTGCACGCGCCGACCGTACGGGTGAAGCAGCTGGCCGCCGAACCCGGCGGCGCCGGGTACGCGGACGCGCTGCGCACCCTGTTCGACCTCGACCCCGAGACGGTCGCCTCCGTCTCCCGGGCCGAGGACGCCGAGAACACCGAGAACGCCAAGAACCGAGGGCGAGCATGAGTGAGCCACGCGAGCCGTTGAGGCTCGGGACCAGGCGCAGCAAGCTGGCCATGGCCCAGTCCGGGCAGGTCGCGGAAGCCGTGAGCCGCATGACCGGACGGCCCGTGGAGCTCGTGGAGATCACGACGTACGGCGACACCTCCCGCGAGCACCTCGCCCAGATCGGCGGCACGGGTGTGTTCGTGACGGCGCTGCGCTACGCGCTCCTGAGGGGCGAGGTGGACTTCGCGGTGCACTCGCTCAAGGACCTGCCGACCGCGCAGCCCGAGGAGCTGGCGCTGGCCGCCGTCCCCGTGCGCGAGGACCCGCGCGACGTGATCGTCGCGCGTGACGCCCTGAAGTTCACCGACCTGCCCCGCGGTGCGCGCATCGGCACCGGTTCGCCGCGCCGCATGGCGCAGCTGAACGCCTACGCGCGCAGCCACGGCCTCGACATCGAGACCGTCCCGATCCGCGGCAACGTCGACACCCGGATTGATTACGTCCGCGACGGCCGGCTGGACGCCGTGGTCCTCGCCGCCGCCGGACTGAGCCGCATCGGCCGGATGGACGAAGCGACCGACTTCCTGTCGGTCGACATGGTTTTGCCCGCCCCCGGCCAGGGGGCACTGGCGATCGAGTGTGTCGCGGACGACGCGGACCTGATCGCCGCGCTCGCCGGGCTCGACGACCCCTTCACCCGGGTCGCCGTGACCGCCGAGCGGTCCTTGCTCGCCGCCCTGGAGGCCGGTTGCAGCGCCCCTGTGGGCGCGCTGGCCGACCTTCCCCCACTCTCGGCTCCGCTCGAGCGGGGGGACCCCCAGGCCGACGGGCAGATTGTCAAGGAAATGCGCCTGCGCGGCGTCGTCGGCACCCCCGACGGCCAGTCGCTGGTGCAGCTGTCCACCACCGGTCCCGTGCCCGAGACGCACGACCAGGCGATGACGCTCGGTCGCGAACTCGCCGCCGAGATGCTTGCCCAGGGCGCGGCCGGTCTGATGGGGGAGCGAGCACATTGAGCCCCACCACCCTTTCCGCCGGTAATGAACCCGGACACGTCACCTTCCTGGGTGCCGGACCCGGAGATCCGGGACTTCTCACCCTGCGCGCCGTGGAGGCGCTGGCGAACGCGGACGTCGTCGTCGGCGAGCACGACGTGCTCGCCGTCGTGTGCGCCCATGCCAGATCGGGCGTCGCCGTCATCACCACGGACCCGGACCTTGCCATGGGTATGCATCCAGGCACGGGCACGCCTCAGCTAGCGGTCGTTGACGGCGAGTCAACAGCCGCTGGCGTCCCTGCGTTGAGGGATGCCGGACATCTTGTCATGGAGGCTGCGCGGGGCGGCAGGCGGGTCGTCCATGCGGTCACCGGGGACCCCGGACTGGACGCGTACGCGACCGAGGAGATGCTGGCGTGCGCCGCCGCGGGCGTTCCGTTCGAGATCGTGCCCGGCATCGCGACCGCCGTGGGCGTGCCCGCATACGCGGGTGTGCCGCTGCGGGACGCGCAGGGCGCGGACGTACGGTTCGTGGACGCCCGGACCGCCTCGGACCGCAGCTGGACCGAGATCGGCGCCTCCGACGGCACCGTCGTGGTCTCCACGACCCTGGACTCGGTGGCGGCCGCCGCCGGGGAGCTGGTGGCCGCGGGCCGCAAGCCGGACACGCCGCTGACGGTGACCGTCGCCGGTACGACCACCCGGCAGCGCACCTGGACCGCGACGCTCGGCTCGATCGCGCAGACGCTGAAGCAGGCGAAGGTGCTGCCGTCCCCCGAGGGCGGCCGCCCGGTGATAGCCGTGGTCGGTGAGCGTTCCGCCGCCGCCCAGCGCGACCAGCTGTCGTGGTTCGAGTCCAAGCCGCTGTTCGGCTGGAAGGTTCTCGTCCCGCGCACGAAGGAGCAGGCGGTGTCGCTCTCCGACCAGCTGCGGTCGTACGGGGCCGTGCCGCACGAGGTGCCCACGATCGCCGTCGAGCCCCCGCGCACGCCCCAGCAGATGGAGCGGGCGATCAAGGGCCTGGTGACGGGCCGGTACGAGTGGATCGCGTTCACGTCGGTCAATGCGGTGAAGGCGGTCCGGGAGAAGTTCGAGGAGTACGGACTCGACGCGCGCGCCTTTGCGGGCATCAAGGTGGCCGCGGTCGGTGAGCAGACGGCGAAGGCGCTGGTGGCCTTCGGCGTGAAGCCGGACCTGGTCCCGAGCGGGGAGCAGTCCGCCGCCGGGCTCCTGGAGGACTGGCCGCCGTACGACCCGGTGTTCGACCCGATCGACCGGGTGTTCCTGCCGCGTGCCGACATCGCCACGGAGACCCTGGTGGCCGGCCTGATCGAGCTGGGCTGGGAGGTGGACGACGTCACCGCGTACCGGACGGTCCGCGCCTCGCCCCCGCCGGCCGAGACCCGGGAGGCGATCAAGGGCGGTGGCTTCGACGCGGTCCTGTTCACGTCGTCCTCGACGGTCCGGAACCTGGTGGGCATCGCGGGCAAGCCCCACAATGTGACGATCATCGCCTGCATCGGCCCCGCCACGGCGAAGACGGCGGAGGAGCACGGTCTGCGGGTGGACGTCATGGCCCCGGAGCCGTCCGTCCACAAGCTGGCCCAGGCGCTGGCGGACTTCGGCCTGAAGCGGCGGGCGGCCGCCCTGGAGGCCGGGGACCCGGTGACGCGGCCCAGCGAGCGGCGTCCGGGGGCACGGCGGCGCCGGTCGACGACCTGAGTCACCGCCCGGGCCGACGCGCGCCCCGGATGCGGGGTGCCGTGGGCCGAATGCGGCCGGACGCGGAGAAAACCCCTCTGACTGCGTTCCGCGGTCAGAGGGGTTTGTGCTGCCCGACCGGCGATCAGTCCTTGCAGCCGGGTACCGCGCCCGCGCTTCCCTTGCAGTTCGTGTCGTCATTGCTCTGCACGGTGCTGCTGACGAGGGCCATGGTGCTGCCCGGATTGTTTCCGTTGTCGATTCCACCGGGTGCGACGACGGCGGCGTTGTTCATCACCTTCGTCCTGATGAGCTGAACGGTGGCGAAGTTTTTGATACCGCCGCCGCTGGTGCCCGGTCCGTCGCTTCTGTTGTTGCTCACGGTACTGTCGCTCGCCTGCACCGTGCCGCGACTGTAGTTGAAGACGCCTCCGCCTCCGGTGAAAATTCCGGACCCGGTACCGAGGACGTTGTTGAAACGGATCTCGGTGGAGTACATCCTGAGAATTCCGCTGCTCGGCCCGACGCTGAGGTTCGCGATGGCGCCGCCGTATTCCAGTGCGTTGTTGCCTCGGATGTCGCCCTTCTTGAGGACCAGTGTTGCGCCGGTATTGTGGATGCCTCCCCCGGCCTTGGCGGTGTTGAAGCTGATCTGGCTGTCGTTGACGGTCATGGACCGGCCCTCGGCCGCGATGCCGCCCGCGACGCCGGTGGTGATGTTGCCGCTGATCCTGCTCCGGTCGATGGTCGCGGTGCCCTTGCCCACGGTCGCCACACCGCCGCCGCCTCCGTCGCCCGCGGTGTTGCCGATCACGCTGACGTGATCGAGCCCGAGGTCTCCGGCGGAGTAGATGCCGCCGCCGCTCGTGAACGCGGGTGCCCCGCCGCCGTTGGCATTGCCTTTGGTGACCGTGAGGTCCTGCAGGTGGAGGCTGCCGGAGTCCTCGACGTAGAAGATGCGGAAATGGGCGCTTCCCTCGGCCCGGGCGATGGTGGCGTCGTGGCCGCGGACGACGACCGTGTTCCTGATGGGGGGAAGGCCGGTCGTATCAGCGGCCGCCTTGCTGAGCACATAACGACAGCGCGGAGCCAGTTCGAGAGTTCCGCCCTTTTTGTTGGCTTCGTCGATCGCCGCCACCAGAGCGTGGCTGCTGCACGTTACCTGAATAGTGGGGGCCGCCGCCACGGCGGGAATCGGAACAGCTGTCAGGCCGACGGCAAGTGCGGCCGTTCCAGCGGGGACCCACAGCATGGGAATGCGTCGCACGACGCCTCCTCGCGAATCATGGCGCGCTCCCTGAGTCGTCCAAGGGGCGGCCAATTCTGCATTGAATTGCTTGCATTCAAACCAGTGCGCTTGCTGAAAAGGGATGCCTCGCGGCCTGTTCACCCGAAAGCTGCGGGGGTTCGGCTCGATGGCTCATGACTCCGATGCGTCCGCACCGGTCGACACGACGTCGGCAAAAGAACTCCTGAGCCGGGCGTAGCGTAGAGAGCATGACGAAATACGGATCCTTCCCCGGTACGCGTCCCCGTCGCCTGCGCACCACGCCTGTCATGCGTCGCATGGTCGCCGAGACCCGGCTGCACCCTGCCGACTTCATTCTCCCGGCGTTCGTGCGGGAGGGCATCGCCGAGCCCGTGCCGATCACGTCGATGCCCGGCGTCGTGCAGCACACCCGGGACAGCCTCAAGAAGGCGGCCGTGGAGGCGGCGGAGGCGGGGATCTCCGGGATCATGCTCTTCGGTGTGCCGGAGGATTCGAAGAAGGACGCCGTGGGCACACCCGGCACCGACCCGGACGGGATCCTCCAGGTCGCCATCCGTGACGTGCGCGCCGAGGTCGGGGACGACCTCCTCGTCATGTCCGACCTGTGCCTGGACGAGGTCACCGATCACGGTCACTGCGGCGTGCTCGACGCCCAGGGACGGGTCGACAACGACGCCACCCTCGAGCGGTATGCCGAGATGGCGCAGGTGCAGGCCGACGCCGGTGCCCATGTCGTCGGGCCCAGCGGGATGATGGACGGCCAGATCGGGGTCATCCGTGAGGCACTGGACCAGATCGGGCGCGAGGACGTGGCGATCCTCGCCTACACCGCCAAGTACTCTTCCGCCTTCTACGGTCCGTTCCGTGAGGCCGTCGCCTCGTCGCTGATGGGTGACCGCAAGACGTACCAGCAGGACCCCGCCAACTGGCGGGAGTCCCTGCGGGAACTCGCCCTCGACCTCGAGGAGGGCGCCGACATGGTGATGGTCAAGCCGGCCGGCCCCTACCTCGACATCCTGGCGAGGGTCGCGGACGCGGTCGACGTGCCCGTCGTCGCGTACCAGATCTCCGGTGAGTACGCGATGATCGAGGCCGCAGCGGAGAAGGGCTGGGTCGACCGTGACCGCGCGATCCTCGAGACCCTGACCGGCATCAAGCGGGCCGGTGCGCGCACCGTCCTCACGTACTGGGCCACCGAGGTCGCCCGGCAGCTGCGCTAGTACGGTGGCCGGCCCGGCCTCAGTACGTCCGGGCCGCCTCCCGGCTCGACAGCCAGTACGTCACCGCCGAGCCGTCCACGTACAGGCCCGGGCCGGGACGCGGGTGCGGTCCCGCGCTGCGGGAAGGCCCGGCTCCGGCCGGCCCCGGTCATCCCGTGCCGGTCATCCCTTCGTGCCGAACCACAACTCGGCGAGCGCGTCGAGACGCGGTTCGGCGGGGGACGGGAGCTCGTGCAGGTACAGGGGCAGGTCGCTGTACACGTGCAGCAGCGTGTACGCGAGCAGTTGGAACGGGTCGTGCGGTGAGCGCCCGTAAGCCTCGTAGAAGCGGCGGAACTGGCGCGGGTCGCCGCGCGTGACGAACAGGCCCGCGTTCACGAAGTCGTACGCCGGGTCGCCGATCATCGCCGGCTCGAAGTCGAAGAGACCGGTCAGCCGGCGGCCGTCGCGCATGTCGATGGTCAGGTGCTCCGGCATGAACTCGGTGTGCAGCAGGGCCCGGTCGGTCGACGCGGGCAACGGAACCGAGTCCAGGAACTCGGGGATCCGGCTCAGCCAGGGCTCGGTCACACCGTTGGCGCTGTGGTGGTGCATGGTCCGGGCGCGCCGTCGGCCGAGGAACGCGCCCCAGTCCGAGGGGCCCACGACGTCCGTCAGCGCGGTGAAGCTCATCGCGTGCAGGGCGGCGAGCGTCTCGGCCGACTCCGTGACGATCCGGTCCCGTTCCGCCGCCGTGAGACGGGGCCAGGCCTCGGCGACGCACAGGCCGGGCAGCCGGGACATCAGCACGAACCGCCAGCCGTTGGTGTACTCGTCGGTGGCGAGCAGCCGAGGTGTGGGAAGCGGAAGTTGACCCCAGAGGTGTGCCAACACCCGTACTTCCCTGATGGCTTCCGTCATCTCGAACCGGGGATACAGCTTCAGCACCAGATCGCCGCCGACCGCGTAGACGGGGAGTGAACCGTCGTCGAAGCGCCGCAACGCCAGCCCGACGAGCCCGAGTCGGTCGCACAGGTCCAGTGCGGCCGGGCGCAGCACCGCCTCGTCCGAGACCATTGCTTCCAACTCGTCGATGGTGTCCACGCTGGGCAGCATGGGCCGCATGCTAGAGCCCACGGACCGTCGTCCGCATGGCGAAA
Organism: Streptomyces chiangmaiensis; assembly: GCF_036281785.1. Classification (NCBI taxonomy): domain Bacteria; kingdom Bacillati; phylum Actinomycetota; class Actinomycetes; order Kitasatosporales; family Streptomycetaceae; genus Streptomyces; species Streptomyces chiangmaiensis. The sequence goes on from NZ_JAYWVC010000105.1 coordinate 20,697, forward strand.
AGAGGTTGTTGCATCGGGCAGCCATGTCCGTAAGGTGCGCGAAAGAGGTGTTTTCGAGTGGCGTACCAACGGAGTTCCAGTCCGTGCGGGCGCCGGTGCCACACAAGGAGCCGCCACCATGACCTTCACCGACCGTGTGATCGGCAGTCCCCCACCGCCCGCGTTCGCCGACCGGGTCGCCTCGGTCGGTGGCTCCCCGGTACGGGACATCCTTGCCGTCACCGCCCGTCCGGAAGTCGTCAACTTCGCGGGGGGACTGCCGGCTCCGGGCCTTTTCGACTCGGAGGGCGTCGCCGCCGCGTTCCACGCCGTGCTGACCGGGGCCCCGAGGCAGGCGCTGCAGTACTCGACGACGGAGGGCGAGCCCGCGCTCAGGGCCGCACTGGCGGACCGCACCACCGTGCGCGGCCTTGCCACCGTTGCCGACGACCTGCTCGTCACCACCGGCTCGCAGCAGGCGCTGTCCGTGCTGGCGACCGCCCTGCTGGACCCCGGCGACACCGTTCTCGTCGAGAGCCCCTGCTATCTTGCGGCCCTTCAGGTGTTCGGCTTCGCCGGTGCCCGGATCGTCGCCGTGCCCGGTGACGCGGACGGCATCGATCCGGACGCGCTGGAGGAACTGGTGGTGGCGGAGCGTCCCAAGCTGCTCTACACGGTCCCCACCTTTCAGAACCCCACCGGCCGCACCCTGCCCGCCGACCGCCGCGCTGCGATCGCGCGCGTCGCCGCCCGGTGCGGATTGTGGATCGTCGAGGACGACCCGTACGGCGAACTCCGGTTCGAGGGCGAGCGCGTGCCGTGGATCTCCTCCTACGAGGACGTGCGCGACCGCGGCGTGCTGCTCGGTTCTTTCTCCAAGGTGATGGCGCCCGGACTGCGGCTCGGCTGGCTGCGGGCGCCGGCGTCGCTGCGGCGGGCCTGCGCGGTCGCCAAGCAGGCCGCCGACCTGCACACGCCGACCGTCAACCAGCTTGCCACGGCCCGCTATCTGGCCGACCGCGACCTGGACGGGCACGTGGCCGGTGTGGCCGCCGCGTACCGCGAACGCCGGGACGCCATGCTCGCCGGGCTTCCGGACGCGCTACCGGAGGGCTCGGTCTGGAACCGGCCCGAGGGCGGCATGTTCCTGTGGGCTCACCTTCCCGGGGACTACGACACCACGGCCCTGCTGCCGCGGGTGGTGGAACAGGACGTGGCGTACGTCCCCGGTGCGCCCTTCTACGCGGGTGCACCGGATCGGTCGACGATGCGGCTGTGCTTCGTCACGCACACTCCGGAGGAGATCGCCGAGGGACTGCGGCGACTGGGGAGGGCGCTGCGCTAGGGCGAGCGGGTCAGTCCCACCAGAAGGACCAGAGCCGCCGGCCCAGGATCTCGTGCTCGGCGTACTCCCGCAGCGTGTCGTGGTGCCCCTGGGTGATGTTGTCCGGGCAGAAGGCGAAGTGTTCGGCGGCGACCTCCTCCGCCTCGGCGGCGGTGGTCGGCGGCGCCGCCACCGACAGCACGAGCTGGTCGAAGGTGAGCGCGACGACCCGTATGCCGAAGCGGTCCTCCCACGAGCGGAGCACGGAACAGAGGCGAGCCGTGTCGTTCTCGTGGTTCAGGGGTCCGCTCCAGCCGATGGCCGCGGGTATGTCGGCGGAGCGACGGGCCGGAACCAGGGCGAGGCGCGGCTCCTTGAACCAGGAGCCCTCCTCCAGCAGGGAGTCGGCGACCTCGGCGGCACGCGCGTCGGGGTCGGCCTCCAGCCGGGGAGCGGCGGCGAGTCCGGGCCACTGCGGGCCGAACGGGGCGAGCAGCGCGTCTAGTTCGCCGTCCGTGTCGTCGTCGCCCCAGAACTCGGCCAGCACGTCCTCGGCGTCGTGATCCCCGGGATACGACATCTCGCCCGGCATCAACTCCCAGTCCTCGGGACCGCCCTGGGTGCCGCCGATGTCGACGAGCACCGGCAGGAGCCCCGCCCGCGCTCCGGGCGAGCCCAGCCGCGCCCAATTGCCGGAGGATGCGGGGCGCCCGGCATGCCACAACAACGGCTCGTGCCACGGCCCGTCGTCCGTCGCGTCGATGAGACTCCCGGGCGGGAGTTCGAGTCCGAGCGCGCGCCCGCTCGGATCGGCCGCCAGCCGGGGCAGCGGATTGGGAAGTGTCGCCATGCTGGTGACTGTAGGTGCAGCCACTGACAACGGCACTAGCGGGTGGCGTACGCCGTGAACGCGGCCCAGGTGCCGGGAGCGACTTGGAAGGTGGGGCCGGTGGGGTTCTTGGAGTCGCGGATGTGAACGGTGTACGGGCAGGCGGCGACTTCTACGCACTCGCCGCCCTCGCTGCCGCTGTAGCTGGACTTGCGCCACGTGTAGGCGACTTCGAGGCACTGGCCGCCTTCGTCACTGCTGTAGGTCGACTTGAACCACTGAAGCGTGGTGCTCATTGCTCTCCTAGCAGTCGGTCCAGACGGCTTCTGGAGTCCTCGACGGTGAGGGCCTGAGTTCGCAGCATCGCATATTTGCGCGCCAGGATGGACACCTCGTTCGGGTCGGAGACCCACTGGCTGCCGCGCTGGGACTCGGTGTAGGCGAGGTGCTGGTGGTCCGGCGTCTCCAGGAGGGTGAACGGGCCGGCGGTTCCAGCGTGCGCAGGGCGGTTCAGCGGCAGGATCTGCAAGGCCAGGCCGGGGACTTCGGAGTGCTCGCGCAGGAACCGTAACTGGCCGAGATGCGTGCGGCCTCGTCCGATCGGCATGCGCAGTGCAGGCTCCCAGACCACGAAACTGAGCGTCGGCGGGACCTTGCGGTGCAGGATCTCGCGACGGCCGACGCGTGCCGCGATCTTCGTGTCCAACTCGTCCGCGTCGTACGGCGGAACGCGACCGCCCAGCAGCGCCCGGGCGTAGGCCTCGGTCTGGAGCAGGCCGGGGACGACCAGGGCGTCGTACCAGGACAGTGAAATGGCCTCACGCTCGTGTTGGACGTACAGCTCCGCCCACATCGGAAACTGATCGATCTCCGGCAGGTTCTCCACCCCTGCCGACAACAGCCCCTTGGTCCCCAGGAGTTCATCCAACGACGCGGCCAGATCCGGCTTCAGCGGTCGTCGGCCCTGCTCGATCGACGCGATGGTCTCCTCGTCGACCATCAACCGCTCACCGAGGGACCGCTGGGTGAAGCCGGCCGCGCGGCGGGCCGTGCCGAGCTGCACGCCCAGCATCCTCATGGCCGAGAAGTTCTTCTTCCGCGGAAGCTTCCTGGAGTTCATGCTGGACCAACTCCCCACGCCTGCCCGTACGCGACCCCGTGGGAACCCGTACAAAAAATCCGTACGGGTTCACTCAGTGATCCACGATAGTCACGCTCCGCAACACTCGTCCCGTGAACGAGACGATCCAACTCCCGCCTCTGCGCGAGAGGTTCTTCCGACGCGAGCGGCGTTCCGTCCCCGCCGCCCGGCGGTTCGCCCACGAGACCCTGACCGGCTGGGGGCTCGCCGAAGCCGGGTGCCGCGACGACGTACTGCTGTGTGTCAGTGAGCTGGCGACCAACGCGCTGGTGCACGGGGTGCCGCCCGGCCGCCATTTCCGGGTGTTCCTGCGGTACGACCGCGCCGTGCTGCGGGTGGAGGTGCACGACAGCGGGCCCGGCGTCCCGCGGGTCCTCGACGAGGCCGACGAGGGCGGGCGCGGGCTGCTGCTGGTCGCCGCGCTCGCCGACAAGTGGGGCGTCGGCGAGCGTGAACTCGGCAAGGTGGTGTGGTGCGAGTTCGCTTCCGCACCACCCGGGGACCTCACCAGCTGAGGGCGTCGGCCGCGGTTGACTGCCAGTACGGCGCGGTCAGCTTGTTGTCGTGGTACACGCCCTTGGCGGGCAGCTTCACCCGGCCGTCGGGCCCGCCTCGCTGCTCGGGGTACGCCCCTTGCCGACGCACGAGAGCCCCGCCCCCGGGAACCGGCCCGGGGCGCGGGGCTCTTCGCGTCGGCGGCGGGGCGTCAGAGCCGCTCGGGGGTCCTGATGCCCAGCAGCGCCATGCCCTCGTGCAGGGTGCGGGCCGTGACATCGGACAGGAAGAGGCGGTTCTCGACCTGATCGGGCGTCTCGGCCTTGAGGACCGGGCACTTGTCGTAGAAGGACGTGAAGAGCGACGCCAGCTGGTACAGATACGCCGCCAGCTTGTGCGGGGCGTACTCCCGGGCGGCCTCCGCCACCGTCTCCGCGAACTGGTCCACGTGCAGGCCCAGTGCGCGCTCGGCGTCGGCCAGTTCCAGCTCGGGGTGCGCGGCCGGGCGTACCTCGCCGGCCTTGCGCAGGATCGACTGGATACGGGCGTAGGCGTACTGGAGGTAGACGGACGTGTCGCCGTTCAGCGACACCATCTGGTCGAGGTCGAACTTGTAGTCCCGGCTCGCCGACGTCGAGAGGTCCGCGTACTTCACCGCGCCGATGCCCACCTGGGACCCGCGCTCGGCGATCTCCTCCTGGGACAGGTCCTGGGCCTTTTCCCGTACGACGGCGGAGGCGCGCTCGATCGCCTCGTCGAGGAGGTCGACCAGGCGGACCGTCTCGCCCTCACGGGTCTTGAACGGCTTGCCGTCCTTGCCGAGGACCGTGCCGAAGGCGAGCTGGTACGCCTTGACGTCGTCGTTCAGCCAGCCGGCCCGCCGCGCGGTCTCGAAGACCATCTTGAAGTGCAGCGACTGGCGGGCGTCCACGACGTAGATGATCGAGTTCGCCTTGAGGTTGAAGACACGGTCGCGGATCGCGGAGAGGTCCGTGGCCGCGTAGCCGTAGCCGCCGTCCGACTTCCGCACGATCAGCGGGACCGGCTTGCCGTCCGGGCCCTTGATGTCGTCGAAGAAGACGCACAGGGCACCCTCGGAGCGGACCGCCACGCCGGACTCCTCCAGCAGGCGGCACGTCTCCTCGAGCATGTCGTTGTAGCCGGACTCGCCGACGATGTCGGGGTCGCGGATCTCCATGTCCAGCTTGTCGAAGACGGAGAAGAAGTAGATCTTCGACTCGTCGACGAACTTCTGCCACATGGCCAGCGTGTGCGCATCGCCGGCCTGGAGGTCGACCACCCGGCGCCGGGCACGCGTCTTGAACTCCTCGTCGGAGTCGAAGAACCTGCGGGCCGCCTTGTAGAGCCGGTCGAGGTTCGACATCGCCTCTTCGCCGGTGACCTCGGCGGCCTTGTGGTCCAGCTCGTGCGGGTGCTCGTCCAGGTACTGGATGAGCATGCCGAACTGGGTGCCCCAGTCGCCGATGTGGTGGCGCCGGACGACCGTCTCGCCGGTGAACTCCAGGAGCTTGACCACGGAGTCGCCGATCACCGCGGAGCGCAGGTGGCCGACGTGCATCTCCTTCGCCACGTTCGGCTGGGCGTAGTCGATGACCGTGGTGCCCGGGTTCTCGGAGTGCGGCACGCCGAGGCGGCCGTCGGGGTCGGCGGCGCGGGCGGCGAGGTTGTCGGTGATCGCCTTGTCGGTGACCGTGATGTTGAGGAAGCCGGGTCCGGAGACCTTGACGTCCTTGATCAGGTCACCGGTGACGACCTTGTCCACGACCTGGGCCGCCAGATCGCGCGGGTTCGCCTTCGCCTTCTTCGCCAGCGCCAGGATCCCGTTGGCCTGGTAGTCCGCCCGATCGCTTCGTCGCAGCAGCGGGTCCGCGTCGGCGGCCTCCGGCAGGGTGGCCGAGAGGGCGTTCGCGAGGCGTTGCTGGACGGAATCGGTGAGGGACGTGACCGAGGCCATATGAGTGGGTGCCGTTCTCCTCGTGCGAATAGAAGGACGCACCCAGTATCCCATGCGTGGTAAAGCGATTTTTCCGTTCGCGGGCTGAACGCCGACCCGTGTCCGCTCGTCCCTGAGGGTGCGGCGGGACCGTGAAAAGGTGTTTTCGTCGAAGTGGTACCGCCTGGGACAATGGAGCGGTCAGCCGTGCGACCGCACCGGCTGCCCATGGAGAAAGAAGGACGTGCCGATCGTGGCTCAGAGCACCGAGACCACCGACTGGGTTTCCCGTTTCGCGGATGAGGTCATCGAGGAGTCGGAGCGTCGGGCCCCGGGCAAACCGGTCGTCGTGGCGTCCGGACTCTCACCGTCGGGCCCCATCCACCTGGGAAACCTGCGGGAGGTCATGACGCCCCATCTCGTCGCCGACGAGATCCGGCGGCGCGGGTACACGGTGCGCCACGTCCTGTCCTGGGACGACTACGACCGCTACCGGAAGGTCCCCTTCGGGGTGCCGGGCGTCGACGACTCCTGGGCCGAGCACATCGGCAAGCCGCTGACGTCCGTGCCCGCCCCCAAGGGCTCGGCGCACCCGAACTGGGCCGAGCACTTCAAGGCCGCGATGGTCGAGTCGCTGGCCGAGCTCGGCGTCGAGTACGAGGGCATCAGCCAGACGGCGCAGTACACCTCCGGTGCCTACCGCGAGCAGATCCTCTTCGCGATGAAGCACCGCGGCGACATCGACGCCGTCCTCGCCCAGTACCGCACCAAGCCCAAGGCCGCCGCCAAGCAGCAGCAGAAGCCCGTCGACGAGGCCGAGCTGGAGGCCGCCGAGGGTTCCGGCGCCGCCGCCGAGGACGACGGCAGCTCCGGCTCCGCCGGGTACTTCCCGTACAAGCCCTACTGCGGCCGGTGCGGCAAGGACTTCACCACCGTCACCGCGTACGACGACGACACCACCGAGATGACGTACTCGTGCTCGGGCTGCGGGTTCACCGAGACGGTGCGGCTGAGCGAGTTCAACCGCGGCAAGCTGGTGTGGAAGGTCGACTGGCCCATGCGGTGGGCCTACGAGGGCGTCGTCTTCGAGCCTTCCGGCGTCGACCACTCCTCCCCGGGCTCCAGCTTCCAGGTCGGGGGGCAGATCGTCGGGATCTTCGGCGGCAAGCAGCCCATCGGTCCCATGTACGCCTTCGTGGGCATCAGCGGCATGGCCAAGATGTCCAGCAGCAAGGGCGGGGTGCCGACCCCGGCCGACGCGCTGCAGATCATGGAACCCCAGCTGCTGCGCTGGCTCTACGCCCGGCGCAGGCCCAACCAGTCCTTCAAGATCGCCTTCGACCAGGAGATCCAGCGGCTCTACGACGAGTGGGACAAGCTGGCGGCCAAGGTGGGTGACGACTCCGCGCTGCCGGGCGACGTGGCCGGGTACACCCGGGCGACCGGCACGGCCGCCGGCCCGCTGCCCGCCACAGCGCGTCCGCTGCCCTACCGCACGCTGGCGTCCGTCGCCGACATCACCGCCGGCCACCAGGACCAGGCGCTGCGCATCCTGTCCGACCTCGACCCCGCCAACCCGCTCACCTCGCTCGACGAGGTCCGGCCGCGGTACGACAGGGCCGAGGCCTGGATCAACACCCAGGTGCCGGCGGACCAGCGCACCATCGTCCGTGACGAGCCGGACGTCGAACTGCTGAAGTCCCTCGACGAGGGGGGTCAGCAGTCGCTGCGGCTGCTGCTCGAGGGCCTCGAGGAGCACTGGTCCCTGGACGGGCTCACCCACCACGTGTACGGCGTGCCCAAGGTGCAGGCCGGGTTCTCCGCCGACGCCACGCCCAAGGAGCTGCCGCCGGAGATCAAGACCGCCCAGCGGTCGTTCTTCGCGCTCCTGTACCACCTGCTCGTGGGCCGTGACACCGGGCCGCGGCTGCCCACCCTGCTGCTCGCGGTGGGGCAGGACCGGGTGCGCAGGTTGCTCGGGGAGTAGAGCCTGCCGTACGGCGACGGGGGCGCTCCGGTGATGACACCGGGGCGCCCCCGTCGCCGTACGTGCCGCCCGTCACGCGATGTGGTCCTCTTCCAGCTCCGCGGTGTGGCGGTTGGTGAAGCGGCTGACCATGCGCTTGGCCTCGTCCGAGGCGAGGCTCTTGCCGAATTCCGCCTCGACGTTGTCGATGAACTCGCGCGGTGTCGGATAGCTGCCGTTGATCGACTGCTTGAAGACCTGGTAGTACGACTCCTCGGTGGGTTCCGGTGTACCGCCGCCCTCGCCGAGCTCGCGCATGCGGTTGCCGGTGACGGGGATGGGGAAACTCCCGGTGTCCTCCGGAGAGGGTTCCCGGGGCTCCGGGACCGGGCCCTGGTACTGCTCC